>CAISZB010000438.1 GCA_903889845.1 uncultured Verrucomicrobium sp.
GTCGGCGATGAGGAGCTTCGGCTGGCAGGCCAGGGCCATGGCGATCATCGCCCGCTGCTGCATCCCGCCGCTGAGCTGGTGGGGGTAGTCCCGGTGGCGCGCCTCGGGATCGCGGATGCCGACGCGGGCGAGGGCGGCGACGACTTCGTCCCGGACTTCCTGCCGGTTCAGCTTCGGCCGGTGGAGGCGGATCGCCTCGGCGATCTGGTCCCCGATGGTGAAGACGGGGTTGAGGGAGGTGGAGGGCTCCTGGAAGACGTAGGCGATCTGCCCCCCGCGCAGGCGGCGCAGTTCCTCCGGGGAGGCGGTCAGGACGTTCCGCCCCTCGAAGGTGAGGGAGCCGCCGATCTTCGCCGAGGGAGGGAGGAGACGGGTGAGGGCCAGGGCGGTGGCGCTCTTCCCGCTGCCGCTTTCGCCGACGACGGCGACGGTCTTCCCGGACGGGATCGCGAAGGAGACCCCGTCGACGGCGCGGTGGGCCTTCCCGCCCGAAAGGAAGTCGATCGTCAGGTTTTCCACCCGGAGGAGGTCGTGAAAGGAAGCGGGAGACGCGGCCATGGTGCTGGGGGAAAAGATACCCGCTTGCCAAACCCCGCCAAACCTTTTCTAATCCCCCGATGCCGCCGGTGAATCAGAAGACATTGAAGAAGGACGCGACTGTCCACGGAACAGCCCTCCACACGGGGAACAAGGTGACCCTCACCTTGAAGCCGGCCCCCGTCGATACGGGCTACGTTTTCAAGCGCGTCGACCTCCCCGACGAGCCGACGGTACCCGTCCATATCGAGGGGGTGAAGCAGACGGAGCGGGCGACGACCCTTGGCGAGGGGAACGTGAAGATCCACACCGTCGAGCACGTCCTGGCTTCCCTGCGCGGGAACGGGATCGACAATGCGGTGATCGAACTCGACGCGAACGAGGCTCCCATCGGGGACGGCAGCGGCGCCCTCTTCGTTGATGCCATCGCCGAGGCCGGGATCGAGGAACAGGCGGCGAAGGTCTCCTTCTACGAGCTCCGCGAACCGGTTGCCGTCGAGGGGAAGGACGGCGCCCACATGGCCGCCTGGCCCGCCGACCACTTCCAGATCACCTGCACGAACGCGAACCATACCGGCAGCCACACGCAGTTCCTCCATTGGAAGGAGAACGAGGATTCCTTCTCGAAGGACCTGGGCCGCGCCCGCACCTTCGTCTTCCACGAGGAGGTCCAGCACCTGCTCGACAAGGGCCTGATCAAGGGCGGCAGCCTCGACAATGCCATCGTCATCAAGGGCGACTCCATCATCAGCAAGGAGCCGCTGCGCTACCAGGACGAGTTCGTCCGGCACAAGGTCTTCGACATCATCGGCGACCTGACGCTCTTCCCGAAGCGGCTGAAGGCCCACATCGTCGCCTCGAAGCCGAGCCATGCGCTCAACGTCGAGTTGGCGAAGGCGATCTGGAAGCAGTACAAGAACTACCTCTCCCAGCTCATGCCGGTGGAGAACATCCCGGTGGGCGAGGGGGCCCTCGACATCAACGGGGTGATGAAGATCCTCCCCCACCGCTACCCCTTCCTCCTCGTCGACCGTATCCTGAAATTCGACGGGGACAACAAGGCCGTCGGCCAGAAGGCGGTGACGATCAATGAGCCCTTCTTCCAGGGCCAC
>CAISZB010000439.1 GCA_903889845.1 uncultured Verrucomicrobium sp.
CGTGATGATGGCCCCGGGGCCGAAGTTCATCGACGAGCTGGCCTCCACGATCATCAACGCCGACGACCTGCGGCACCGCGCCATGCAGGAGCACATCCGGGAATACGTCCGGCTGAACTACTCCCCCGACGAGGCGAGCGGGCGGCCCAACCGGATCATGGTCCTCCTCTTCCAGGGCCGCGACGCGGTGCGGAAGACCTTCGAGGCCGTCGGCCACATCCGCCGCCAGAGCGTCGGCGGGGAGACGGTCCGCGACACCTACGGCGACTGCATCCAGAATCACGACGGGACGATCCGCTATTTCGAGCCCGCCGTCCTCGCCGCGCCCGACCGGGCCTCCGCGCGGAAGCAGTTGGAGATCCTGGCCCGCCACGTCGGGAAGGACGGGGGCCTGCTGGAGGGGATCGCGCCGACCTTCGGCCAGCCCGGCCACCAGCGGACGCTAGTCATCATCAAGCCCGACAACTTCCGCTTCCCCAGCGGGCGGCCCGGCAACGTGATCGATCTCTTTTCCCGCGCCGGTCTGGCGATCACCGGGATGAAGGTCCACCGGATGTCGGTCGCCGAGGCCGAGGCCTTCTACGGCCCGAACCTCGCCTCGCTGAAGGAGAAGCTGGGCGGCCCCGCCGCGGCGCGGACGAAGGAGCTGATCGAGTCGGCGCTGGCGCTGCCCGTCTCGCCCGAGATGGAGGCCGGGATCGCCCGCATCCTGGGCCCCGTCGCGGGGGAGGAACGCTTCCAGACCATCGTCCAGTTCATGGCCGGGAAGGCGCCCCGCGAATGCCGCACCGCGAAGGAGCGGAACGCCCCCGGCAGCGAGAAGTGCATCCTCCTCGTCTACGAGGGAATCGACGCCGTGCGCAAGATCCGCGAGGTCCTGGGGCCGACCGATCCCTCCCAGGCGCCCCCCGGCTCGATCCGCCGCGAATTCGGCCAGACCATGATGATCAACGCGGCCCACGCCTCCGATTCCCCGGAGAACGCCGAACGCGAAATGGCAATCGTTAAAATCAGGGAAAATAATTTTAAATCGTTGATTCAATCCGCGCTCAAGGGCTAGTCTGCCCAACTCCAAAAGAGACCAACCGATTCATCATATGGAAACAGCCTCCCGTCTGCAGAAACTGACCCCCTCCCTCACCCTTGCGATCGACAGCAAGGCGAAGGCGCTCAAGGCCGAAGGGGTCGACGTCATCAACTTCGGAGCGGGAGAACCCGATTTCGACACCCCGGACCACATCAAGGCGGCCGCGATGGGCTCCCTCGACGCCGGCTTCACGAAGTACACCCCCTCTTCCGGCATTCCCGAGCTGCGCACCGCGATCTCGGAGAAGCTGAAGGCCGACAACGGCCTCGACTACAAGCCCTCGCAGATCATCGTCAACAACGGCGCGAAGCACTCCTGCTTCAACGCGATCCTCGCCGCCCTGGAGCCCGAGGATGAGGTGATCATCCCCGCCCCCTACTGGCTGAGCTATCCCGAGATGGTGAAGATCGCCGGCGGCGTCCCGATCATCGTCCCGACGAAGGCCGAGAACGGCTACAAGATCACCCCGGAGGAGTTCGAGGCCGCGATGTCGCCGAAGACCCGGATGATCATCATCAACACCCCCGGCAACCCGACCGGCTCCGTCTACTCGAAGGAAGAACTGGAAGCCCTGGCCGAGATCGCGGTCTCCGAGGAAATCCTGATCCTCTCCGACGAGATCTACGAGAAGCTGATCTTCGACGGGCAGAAGCACTTCAGCATCGCGACGATCAGCAAGGAGGTCTACAACCTCACCTTCACCGTGAACGGCTTCAGCAAGCCCTACGCGATGACCGGCTGGCGCCTCGGCTACGTGGCCGCCCCGGAATGGGCCGCGAAGGCGATCGACTCCCTCCAGAGCCAGACGACTTCCAATCCCTGCTCCTTCGCCCAGAAGGGCGCCCTGGCCGCCTACAAGGGGCCGCAGGAGTGCGTCGACCAGATGGTCGCCGAATACGACGTCCGCCGTGCGCTGGTGATCAGCCTCGTCGAGAAGATCGCGAAGCTCTCCTACGTCCGTCCGCAGGGGGCCTTCTACATCCTCCTGAACGTCTCGAAGACCGGCCTCACCTCCTCGCAGTTCGCGGAGAAGCTCCTGGAGCGGCAGAACGTCGCCGTCGTCCCCGGCATCGCCTTCGGTGACGACGAGGTCGTCCGCGTCTCCTACGCCACGAGCCGGGAG
>CAISZB010000440.1 GCA_903889845.1 uncultured Verrucomicrobium sp.
GATGCCGACGAGGATCAGGATGGGGGCCGTCGCCGCCGCCGGGATGGCCAGGAAGAGGGGGGCGGCGAAGAGGGCGAGGAGGAAGCAGCCCGCGGTGGCGAGGGCGGTGAGGCCGGTCCGGCCCCCCTGCTCGATCCCCGCCGCCGACTCGATGTAGGGCGTCACCGTCGAGGTGCCGAGGAGGGCGCAGCCGGTCGCCCCCAGGGCATCGGCCCGCAGGGCGCGGTCGAGGGGGAGGGCGGTCGCCTTCAATCGTTCCGCGAGGCCGAGGAGGGTGCCGAGGCCGTCGAAGAGGTCGACGAAGAAGAGGGCGAAGAGGGCCGGGAGGCACTTCCCGAGGTGGGTCCAGAAATAGCCGAGGTCGACCTTCAGGAAGACGGGGAGGAGCGAGGGGGGGAGGGAGAGCCACCGGCCCTCCTCCGGGAGCGCGGTCAGCGGCTTCCCGTCCCGGCCCGGGACGGCGAGGCCGAGGAGGGTGAGGGAGACGACGACGAGGAGGAGGCCGGCCGGTTTCCGCCGCCCGATGCACCAGGCGCCGAGGAGGAGCCCGACGAGGACGAGGCCGACGGCGGGCGTGGCGATCCGGCCGACGGCGACGAAGGTGACCGGGTGGGGGACGACGATCCCCCCCTTCTGGAGCCCGATGAAGGCGATGAAAAGGCCGATGCCGCAGGAGACGGCGGCGCGGAGGGCCGGGGGGATCGCGCCGATGATCTGGCGCCGGACCCCCGTCACGGTGACGAGGAAGAAGAGGAGGCCGCCGTAGAAGACCATGCCCAGGGCGCCCTGCCACGGCACGCCGTTGCCGATGCAGAGGGTGAAGGCGAAGAAGGCGTTGATCCCCATGCCGGGCGCGGAGGCGATGGGGAGGTTGGCGACGAGGCCCATGAGGGCGGTGAAGAGGGCGGAGGCGAGGGCCGTCGCCGTGATGACGGCCCCCTGGTCCATCCCCGTGATGCCGAGGATGGAGGGATTCACGGCGAGGATGTAGGCCATCGCCGCGAAGGTCGTCACGCCCGCGACCAGCTCCGTCTTGACCGTCGAGCCCCGCTCGCGGATGAGGAAGGGATCGGCGGGGTTCTTGAAGGCGTCAAAAGCGCTAAACGCGGCGAGGAGGGAGGGCATGGCGTGGGGAGTCGGCTAGGCCAGCTTCGCTTTCACCCACCGGACGCTCTCGGCGATGACCCGGCGGCGGTGCTCCCACCGGGTGAAGACGTGGTCGGCGCCGGGAACGACGAGGTGCCGGACGAGGGGATCGTTCTTCGGGCAGAAGGTGGTGAAGCGTTCGCGGAACTCGGGGAGGTCGTTGTCCCCCTGGATCTGGAGGCGGGGGAGGCGGAGGGAGACGTAGGCCTCGGGGACATCGACCTTCGGGCGGTCGGTGTAGAAACGTTTGCCGGGGGCAAGGGGGTTGGCGGTGCTGGGTGCTGGGGCGGTCGGCGGGATCACGTTCCACCAGCGGAGGCTGGGGACGGAGGACCAGGTGAGGAGGGCGTCGGGCTTTTGAGCGGCCTTCGCCTGGTGGGTGGCGCAGATCGCGGTGGCGCCGCCGAAGCTCAGCCCCAGCAGGGCGACTTTCCCGTAGCGGCGACGACCCCAGGAAAGGACGGCCAGGGCGTCCCGGACCTGGGTGTTCGGCGTCATCTGGTTGAATTCCCCTTCGCTCTCCCCGGAGCCCCAGAAGTCGAACCGGAGGGCGTCGATCCCGGCCTCCCGGAAGGCCCGCGCCGTCTGGACGAAGAGGCGGCCGCTCTCGACCTTCGTGCCGGTGAAGCCGTGGCAGAGAATCACGAGTTTTTTGCCTTTGCCGGAGGCGCGGTGGAGGACGGCGGAAAGGGTGCCGCCGGGGGTCTTGAGGAGGAAGGGGGTCTCGGGAAGCGTGGGCATGGGGCTTATGCACTAGCGGAAGACGCGGCGGAAAGGAAGCGCGGAGCGCGGCTAGGATGACTCAGGGGGGAGTTCTATCTACTTCTTTCACAGCTTCTAAGTATTGGACAGTTTCTCGGGAAACGTTCTACCCTCGGGCTTTTCCGACGCCCGATGCTTTCCAATTCCATACGCGCCATTTTTCGCGGGGCGGCCAAGGGGTTTTCTCTTCCGGTGTGGGTCGCGGCCCTCGTCACGGCGGGGATGACCTGCATCCTCTCGGTCTCCGTCGCCACGCTGGTTTTCGGGGCCGGGGTCTCCGATTGCGTTCCCTACGGGATCAGCCTGGGGCTGTTGACGGCGGCGCTGCTCGGCGGATGGATGGCCGGATTCAGTTCCTTTCCCGGGAATATCACGATTCCCCAGGATCGCATCGCGCCCATCCTGGGCTTGATGTCGGCGGCGATCGTGGGCCGGATGCAGGGAGCCGCCGCGCCGGAGGAGATGGCGCAGACGGTGCTGGCTTCCGTGCTGGTCTCCAGTCTGGCGCTGGGGCTGGCGTTTTACCTGCTGGGCCGGTTCGGCTTCGGAGAGATGATCCGGTTTATTCCCTACCCGGTGGTGGGGGGATTCCTGGCCGGTTCGGGCTGGCTGCTGGTGGTCGGGTCGTTTCGGGTGATGACGGGGCACGCCTTCGCCCTGGCCGAGTGGGAGGGCTTTTTCAAGGCCGGGACGGCGATCCATTGGTTGCCGGGGGTCCTGTTCGGCGGAGGTCTCTTCCTGCTCATGCGGCGGCGGCCCCACTTCCTGGTCATGCCGGGGATGTTGGTGCTCGGGATCGTCCTGTTTTACGGCGTCACGGCGGGCCTCGGGATTTCGGTGGAGGCGTTGCGGGAGAAGGGCTGGCTGTTGAAGGCGTTGCCGGGGGTTCCGGTCTGGCAGCTGCACGGCGTTCTGGGCCTCGGGAAGGTGCATTGGGAGGTGATCGGGGAGCAGTGGGGTTTCATCCTCGCGGTGCTGTTGACGGGGATCGTCTCCCTGCTGCTGAACGCGACGGCGCTCGAAGTCGCCGCCGAGTGCGAGATCGATTTCGACCATGACCTGCGGGTGACGGGAGCGGCGAATCTGGTCGGCAGCGCCCTGGGCTGCTTTCCTGCCTTCATCTCGACGAGTCTCTCGCGGCTTCCGTTGAGCCTGGGGGCGATGGGGCGGAAGACGGGCCTCCTTTCGGCCTTGCTGTGCGGCGCGGTGCTGCTGGCGGGCAGCGCGTTTCTCTCCCTCGTGCCGAAGTTCCTGGTGGGCGGGCTGCTCCTGTTCATGGGGATCGGGTTCCTCGTCGAGTGGCTTATCGACGGAATCGGGCGGTTGGCGAAGAGCGACTATATTCTGGTGGTGGCGATCGTCGGCGTCATCGGGACCGTCGGGTATCTGCCGGGGGTGGCGGTGGGGGTGATCGCGGCGTCGGCTCTCTTCGTGTTGGAGTGCAGCCGGGTGGAGGTGGTGATGCGGACGACGACGGGCGCGGAGCGCCGCAGCCGGATCGACCGCTCGGAGGCCCATCTGAAAATCCTCCGGGAACGGGGCGGGGAATTGGCGATCCTGAAGCTCCAGGGATTCCTCTTCTTCGGCAGCGCCCAGCGGGTGCTGAAAGGGGTGAAGGGGCGCCTGGCCGATCCCGCGCTGCCGACCCTCCGGCTGGTGCTGCTCGATTTCAAGAGCGTCCACGGGCTCGACTCCTCCGCCGTGCAGACGTTCGTCCGGCTCCGTTCCCTGGGGGAGCGGAGCGGGTTTCGGATCGTCCTCTCCCATCTCAAGAGGCGGGTGAGGGAGAAGTTCGCCGCGCAGGGGATTTCGGAAAAGGAAGGGATCGGGATCTTCCCCGACCGGGACTATGCCCTCGAATGGTGCGAGGAGGAGATCCTCCGCCGCTGGAAGGGGACGGCGGTCGAGGAGGCCGTGGCGGAGGAGACGCTTTTTGCCCATCTGCGCAACCACTGGCCGCAGGTCTCCGATCCGGGGAAGCTGGCCCGCTATCTGGAGGAACTGGAGGTGCCGGAGGGCGGGGTGCTGCTCCGTCAGGGGGAAGCCTCGGAAGAGCTCTATTTCCTCGAATCGGGCTGGGTTTGCGTCGAGATCGAGCTGCCGGGAGGGAAGACGGCTCGCCTGCGGCAGATGGAGGGGGGGACGGTGGTCGGGGAACTCGGCTTCTATCTGGGCACCCCCCGCTCCGCGACGGTCCGGGTGACGGCGAAGGCCGTGTTTCACCGGCTGACGCGCGAGGGGCTGCGCCGGATGGAGCGGGAGGAGCCCGAGGC
>CAISZB010000441.1 GCA_903889845.1 uncultured Verrucomicrobium sp.
CGCCAGCACCACGCCGTCGGAAGCGATCGGCGGCAGCGCGTCGGTCGCGGCCGTCCCGGAGCCGGCCGCGTGGTCGCTGATGATGCTGGGGATCGGCGGCATCGGCCTCGGCCTGCGCCGGGCCCGCACGGCCGCCCGGGCCCTCGCCCAGGCCTGACGGCCCTCCGCGGCCGTCCCTCTCGCGGCGGCCGCGCCGTCATCATCGCCGAAAACGCCGACGGCGCCGCTTCGCGAGGAGCGGCGCCGTTCGGCTGTTTCACACTCCGGCATGATGGATGGAGCGAAGCGGAAAAGGCGAAGGCCCGCAGGGTTACCTGCGGGCCTTCATGGTGGAGCTAAGCGGAGGCTTCACCTCAGCGCGCCAAGCGATTGTTCTCTAAGAAAAACAAACGGATGTGCTACCCCTGGTCCCATGGATTTAGGAGTTTGTGGTCCCATGGGTCGGAAGATCAAAGACGCGAAGACCGACCCGCCCGGACTGGTGAAGGATGACCGCGACGGGACCTTCTACGCCCGCCGCTCCTACTCCCCAGGCCCAGGCCTGAACCCTAAGGACATCATCAAGTCGCTCGGGACCAAGCAGAAGGCGGAGGCGCTTCGACGCTTCGACCTCGCCGCCGGGCTGCTGAGAACGGAGATTGAGAGCCTCCGCCGCGACAAGGCCGGTATGACGCGGGGCAGGCCCAGGACCGAGACGGATGGACAAACGGGCCGCTGGTGGCTCGATCATTTCGCCCAGGCGACCACAACGGACGCCCGGAACAATGCCGAGGCGGCCTTCGACGCGACCATCGAGAAGGTTCTCGGGGAACCTGTCGGCGCGGAGACGGACGCACGGGGCGACATGCGGGAGACCTACGCCCCCGAGAGGGAGGCGAAGGCGAAGGCTCTCATCGGGCTTGCTTCGGGAACCCGCGTTCCGGCAGACTTCCATATCGAGGCCTTCCTAGGCTCGCGTGAGCGGACGAACCGTTACGATCTCCGCATCCGCCTTGCGGTTCGGAAGCTGGCGCAGTGGCTGCAGACCCGCTCCGAGGGAAACTCGATCCGGGGCGTGACCAAGCGCACGGCCGCCCATTTCACCGACCACTGTGCGACGACCCTAAAGCCGCACACGCTGAAGGGCTGGAAGTCGTCGCTGTCGCTCTACTGGGATTGGATGGCGACGCGAGAGGAGGTGGAGGGCAACCCCTGGAAAGAGGTCAAGCTCGACCGCCGCCCCTCGACTGAGGAGGACCGGCGGGCGTTCACCGACGAAGAGACGCGCAAGCTGATCGACGGCACGACGGACCCCACGATGCGGGACTTCATGGTCGTCGCCGCCCTGTCCGGGCTGAGGGAGAACGAGATTGGCCGCCTGATGGTGTCGGACACCGCTGGCGACTGGTTTAACGTGCGGAGGTCGAAGACGAAGGCGGGCGTCCGCCGGGTACCCATCCATTCAGACCTTGCCCCGATCATCCTTCGCCGCATTACCGACAAGCAGCCCGGAGACTGGCTCTTCGATGACCTCCCGCCAAGCAATGGCAAGGGCCGGGAGAGGGCCGACAAGATGGGCGAGCGGTTCACCGACTACCGGCGTTCCGTGGGGGTGGATGAGCGGCGCGAGGATGGACGGAGCAACGTGGTCTTTCACAGCTTCCGCCACTGGTTC
>CAISZB010000442.1 GCA_903889845.1 uncultured Verrucomicrobium sp.
GGTCCTCGGCGTTGATGCGGATCTCGATGGCGTGGCGCAGGGGCTTCACGTCGTCGTATTCCTTGCCCAGGGGCATCCCCGCCGCAATCTCGATCTGCTTCCGGACGAGGTCGATGCCGTAGACCTCCTCGGTCACGGGATGCTCCACCTGGATGCGGGTGTTCATCTCCATGAAGTAGAAGTTGCCCTGGTGGTCGACGAGGTATTCGATCGTCCCGGCGTTCTCGTACTGGACGGCTTCGGCCAGCTTCACGCTCGCCTTGCCCATCTTCTTGCGGAGGTCGGCGTTGACGATGGCGGAGGGGGCCTCCTCGATCAGCTTCTGGTTGCGGCGCTGGATGGAGCAGTCGCGCTCCCCGAGGTGGACGACCTTCCCGAAGCGGTCGCCCAGGACCTGGAACTCGATGTGGTGGGGCTGTTCGATGAGCTTCTCGACGTAAAGACCGCCGTTGCCGAAGGCCTTCTCCGCCTCCATCTTCGCGGCGTGGAAGCCCTGGATGAGGCTGACGTCGTTGTGGGCTCGGCGCATGCCGCGTCCGCCGCCGCCGGCGACGGCCTTGATCATGACGGGGTAGCCGATCTTCTTCGCGACCTTCAGGGCCTCCTGCTCCGAATCGACGAGGCCGTCGCTGCCGGGGGTGATGGGGACGCCCGCCTTCCGGGCGGTATCGCGAGCCACGGCCTTGTCCCCCATGGAGCGGATGGAGGAGGGCTTCGGCCCGATGAACTTGATATTGCAGCTCTCGCAGACTTCGGCGAAGTGGGCGTTCTCTGCCAGGAAGCCGTAGCCGGGGTGGATGGCATCGACGTCGCCGACTTCGGCGGCACCGATGATTCGCTCGATCTTGAGGTAGCTCTCGTTGCTGGCGGCCTTGCCGATGCAGATGGCCTCGTCGGCCAGGCGGACGTGGGGGGAGTTGATGTCGGCCTCGGAATAGACCGCCAGGGTCTTCACCCCCAGGTCGCGGCAGGCACGGATGATCCGGAGGGCAATCTCCCCCCGGTTCGCAATCAGAATCTTGTTAAACATTTTCAAGGGTGAAACAAAGAAAGCCGGACCCGTAAAGGAGAGACCGAGGGACAGCGGTTACTTCACCCGGACGGCGAAGAGGGGCTTGTTGAAATCGACCGGCTTGCCGTTTTCGGCGAGGACCTCGACGAGGGTGCCGCGGACTTCGGCCTTGATCTCGTTCATGACCTTCATCGCCTCGATGATACAGACGACGGTCTCCTCGGTGACTTCCTGACCTACGGAAATGTAGGGAGCGGAGTCGGGAGAAGGAGAAAGGTAAAACGTCCCGACCATCGGGGAAAGGATTTGCTTCGTGTCGGTGGCCGGGGCGGCGGCGGCAACCGGAGCGGGAGCGGCCGGAAGAGCGACGGGCTGCGGCGGAGGGGTAAAAACCGCTCCGGCGGGGGGGGAATAGGCCGAAATCTCGTGAATTTCGCCCTTTTTAATACGGATTTTAAAATCGGGTTTCTCGAGTTCGAATTCGAGGAGGGTGTTTTTCGTCATCAGATCGATGACCGCTTTGATTTCCTTCAAGTCCATTAAACGTATCCTTGTTCGGGGGCTATTCGTTTAAAGCTAGGGAGCCGATGGTGGAAAGGTCAACCCTTTCCTCTATTTTAAAAAAAAATCAAAAAAACACCGCGAAACCGTGGTAATCGGGGCGGAAAATCGAAAAAATCGAGGAAAAAAGGGCGCTTTCCAGATATTTTTGGGATAGAAACAAAATGCGATGTCTTTCCCGTTTTCCCGGTTTTCCCCTCCCCGTCGTGTTCTTTTCGTTCTCCTTTTTTTAGGCCTCGCGCTGCTCCTCGTCGGCGGTGGACTCCTCGGAGTCTCCGATCTCCTGGCCAACTATGCGATGACGGTCCCCTCGATTGCTTACCCGAGGTGGACCCCCGCCGAGGCGGAAGCGAAGTATGAGACCTGGAGCGTCACGGCTTCCGATGGGGTTCACCTTAAAGGGTGGTGGGTACCGATCACAGAAGGGAAGGTCACCCCTCCCACTGTCCTGATCGTCCACGGTCTCGGGGCGCGGAAGGAGCATATGTCCCGTTACATCACTCTGGCGCATGAAGCGGGATACCCCGTTCTGGCGATCGACCTGCGGAGCCACGGCGAGAGCGATGCGGGACCGACGACGCTGGGATACCGGGAACCGCTCGACGTCCTGGCCTGGCTGGGGAAGCTGCAAGAAGAGGGAGAATTCCGGGTGATCCTCTGGGGGACTTCCCTGGGTGCGGTGACTTCCCTCCGGGGGGCGGCGGAAGCCCAAAAGGAGAAGTTTCCCATTCAGATGGCCGGGGTGATCTCCGACGCGCCGTTCGATACCCTTCTCCACACCCTGGCCAATCATGCGAAGCTGCTCTTCCAGATTCCCTCTTTCCCCCTGGTCCCCCTGACGGAGTGGCAGATCCGGCGCCGTTTCGGATTCGAGCCGAAGGAAGTCGATGCCACGGAGGCGGCCCGGGGGATCGAGGCCCCGATCCTGATCCTGGCGGCGGGACTCGACGCCCGGATGCCCCTCCCCCAGGTCCGGGCGATCTATGACGCGGCGGCGGGACCGAAGGAGTTCTACCTGATCCCGGGGGAAATCCACGAGATTCGCCGCTTCGCCCCGGAGTTCCGGGAGAAGGTTACGGCGTTCCTGGCGCGGTGCTCGGCGCCGGAGGCGGAACCGCTCCCGATCCGGACAGCGGGGACGGCGGCGTCCCTTCCGCCCCTGCGCTAGCGACGGCGGGGCCGTACTTCTTCAGGAGGTGCCGGTCGAGTTCCTTCGCGAAGGCCTCCGGTGAGGGGGTCTTCCCGATTTTCTTCTCGGCAATGAACTTTCGATGGAGGCGAAGGCGCTCGCGGAGGTAGTCGTCGGTGAAGGCCTCGTTCTTTTCCGGGGCGATGGCGAGGCCGATCTTCACGGCGTGGTCGAGGGCCTGTTTCTCCGTCTGCCGCCGCATCTCGGCGACCCGGGCGAGGAAGGAGGCCTGCTCGTCGAGGGACATCTTTTTGAAGGCGGGCCATTTGGAGAGTTCCTTCCAAAGCTGGTCCTTGGGAAGGAGGAGGAGCTCGGCCATCCGTTCCCGGACCTCGGGGGATTGGGAGGCGGTTGAGGCCTGGGTGGGAGGCGGGGTGGAGGGTGCCTCCTCTCCCCTCCCCGACCCGGCGGTGAGGAAGAGAAGGAAAACCCCGAAAGGAAAGGCCAGCCTTAGGCTTAACGCGCCGGCCATGATGCCTCTTCCACGGAGACGGGCGAGAGGGCCTCGTCGGTGCTACGGATCTCCCCCTTGGCGATGGCGTCGAGGGCGGCGAAGGTAACGCGGTCCTGCTCGGAGAGTTGCCGGAAATGAGCCTCGATGCCGAGGGTGACGAGGACGAGGGCCGCCACCCCGGAAGGAACCCAGAGCCGGACCCGGCGGCGCCACGCCCTCCGGCGCGCGGCCCGTTCCCCCTCCTCCCGCCGCAAGCGGGCCAGGACGGAGGCGGCGAACCAAGCGGGGGGCTCATCCAACCGGGCCCCGACCTTTTCCCGCTGCCGCAGCAAGGCCAGGAGGGCGCCGGGCACGGGCTCCCCCGCTTCCCGCGTGCCGGTCAGGCAGGCGGAAAGGAAGGAAAGAAAGGCGGGGCGGGGCATAGTCGGAGTCTGTCGCTCTATTCGATTAAACACCGGATCGCCTAAAAAGTTTCGGGGAAGGCATCCCCCAGGGAGAGTCTCAGGGTTTCCCGCGCCCGGAAGAGGAGCGACTTTGTCGCGCCGAGGGAGATCCCGAGGACGACGGCGATTTCCTCGTAGGGGAGGTCCTCGTGGGCCTTCAGGAGGAGGGCCATCCGCTGGTTCTCCGGCAGGGCGTCGATGGCCCGGTCGAGTTTTTCCCGGAATTCCCGTTGGACCAGGAGGCTGCCCGGGTCGCGCTGGGAGGGGTCGAAGAGGTCGGCCTCCATCTGTTGCGGCTCCTCGTCCTGCGCGGCGGGCTGGAACGACTTCGTCTCGACGGCCCGCTGCCGGGAGAGGCGGCGGCCCTCGTTGAAGACGAGGTGGCGGACGATGGTGAGGAGCCAGGTCTGGAACTTCGCCTCGGGGCGGTAGCGGGGGGCGGCCTGCCAGACGCGGAGGAAGACCCGCTGGGCGACGTCCTCCGACTCGAAGGGATCGCCGAGCATCCGCAGGATGGTGCCGTAGACGGCGCGCTGGTGCCGCTCCACCAACTCGCGGAAGGCCCCTTCGTCTCCCCGGCCCACCGCCTCCATGAGTTGATGATCGGTCAATTCCATTGCGATTTCCGTCCGGCGATCTTATTTAAAGGAGGGGGCATCGCCAGCCCCAAAAATCCCATGCCCTCCTATCTCTCCCTCGACCACCAGGCGGGCTCCCCCCTTTCGGACCGGGTGTGGGAGGCGATGATGCCGTTCCTGGTCGAGTCGGCGAACGCGGCCAGCCTCCACCGGGGCGGCGTCCGGGCCCGCGAGGCGCTGGGCAAGGCGCGGGAACAGGTCGCCGCCCTCATTGGAGCAGGAGCGGCCTCGCCGGAAGAGATCGTCTTCACCTCCTCCGGGACCGAGAGCGTCAACCTGGCGATCCTGGGCTATGCCCGGGCCCATCGCCATCGGGGCAATCACCTCCTCCTCGGCGCGACGGAGCGGCGGTCGGTCTTCCTCGCCGCCGCCGCGTTGGTCCGGGAGGGCTTCACCTCGACCGTCGTCCCGGTCGACGGCGACGGGAGGGTTTCCCCGGAGGCGCTCCTCACGGCGGCCCGGCCGGAGACGCTCCTCGCCGCGGTCCATTGGGCGAACCACGAGACCGGCACCATCGAGCCGGTTGCCGAGCTGGCCGCCTGCTGCGCCGCGCGGGGCCTGGCCTTCTTCTGCGACGCCAGCGCCGCCGTCGGCTGGATGCCGGTCGACGTTTCCCAGGCTCCGGTCACCCTCCTTTCCCTGAGCGCCCGCCGCTTCGGCGGACCGCCGGGAGCAGGCGCGCTCTACGTCCGCCGGGGAACGGAGATCGAACCGCTCTTCTACGGCGGGGAACAGGAAGGGGGGCGGCGCGCCGGGACGGAGAACCTCCCCGCCCTCGTCGGCCTCGGCGCGGCGGCGGACGAAGTGCGGGAGACGCTTGCGGAGCGGGTCGAGCACCTTGCCACGCTCCAACGACGGCTCCTCGACGGCCTCCGCGCGATGGTTCCCGACCTCCTCCTCAACGGCCCGGAGCCGGGGCCGCTGCGGAGCGTGCAGAATCTGAACGTGAGTCTCCCGGGCCTCGACGGGGAGGCGCTGACATTGCTCTGCGACATGCGGGGCCTGGCCATCGCGAGCGGCGCCGCCTGCGTGAGCCGAGACCGGCGGACTTCCCATGTCCTTGCCGCCCTGGGGCTGCCGCCGGAAAGGAGCCGCTCCAACGCCCTCTTCACCCTCGGCCCTGCGACGACGGAGGCGGAGACCGACGCGGCCTGTAATATCGTGGGGAAAGCGGCGGCGAAGCTGCGGGAGGAATAGGGGGGCGCGGTTGGAGGGGGCGGCCCTTCGGGGCTGGGTAGAATCGCTTGCGCTTCCCTGTAGCTCCTCCATGCGCACCGCGCGTTTGAACGAATGGAGGGCGTGCCGCCCTCCAAACCTCCCGGCTCTGATGCAGCGCGGGAAGAAGGACGCGACCATGGAGGCCTATCTCCCAAAGAGAGTTCTCCTCCGCTGAATCCAACCTCCTTGGGAGGAATCACCATGGGA
>CAISZB010000443.1 GCA_903889845.1 uncultured Verrucomicrobium sp.
AGGCCATCAGCAAGGCCCTGGGGGACCGCTCCGGGATTCGCCGCTACGGTTTCTTCTACCTCCCGATGGACGAGACCCTCGTCCGCGTCGCGCTCGACTTCAGCGGCCGCCCCCTCGTCGTCTTCAAGGTGCCGAAGAACGCCCCCCTCATCCGCCTCAAGGCGGGCGACTTCCCCGCGCAGCTCACCGAGGAATTCCTCCGCGGCCTCGCCCAGCACGCGGGCCTGACCCTCCACGTCGAGGTCCTCTACACCTCGGAGGTCCACCACCTCATCGAGGGCGTCTTCAAGGGATTGGCGAAGGCGCTCGACGTCGCCATGTCGCGCGATCCCCGCGTGAAGGGCGTACCGAGCACCAAGGGAACCCTCTAAGGAGGGAAGGGTAAATGATCGGGATCATCGACTACGGGATGGGCAACCTGCGGAGCGTCGAGAAGGCGCTCCAATCGGTCGGCGCGCCCACTCGCTTCATCACCGGCACCTCCGGCCTGGAAGGGCTCAAGGGCCTCGTCCTCCCCGGCGTCGGGGCCTTCACCGACTGCGTCGGGAACCTCCGCGCCACCGGCCTCTGGGAGCCGATCCGGGAATGGATCGCCGCCGACAAGCCCTTCTTCGGCATCTGCCTCGGCTACCAGATGCTCTTCGAGGGGAGCGAGGAAGGTCCCGGCGTCGAGGGCCTCGGCGTCTTCGCGGGCAACGTCGTCCGCTTCCCGACGAGCGAGTTGAAGGTCCCGCAGATGGGTTGGAACCAAGTCTCCATCGTCCGTCCTTCCGCCTTCACCGAGGGCGTCGTCACCGGGGACCACGTCTACTTTGTCCACAGCTTCTACCCCGTCCCCGCCGATCCTGGCATCGTCGCCATGACGACCGAGTACGGCCTCACCTTCGCCAGCGCCGTCGGAAAGGGCCGCCTCTTCGCCACCCAGTTCCACCCGGAGAAAAGCCAGCGCGTCGGGCTGAAACTCCTCTCCAATTTCGCCAAGCTCGCCGTTTGATCCCATGACCATTTTCCCCGCCATCGACCTCCTGGAAGGCCAGGTCGTCCGCCTCGAACAGGGCAAGAAGGAAGCCCGCACCGTCTACGGAAACGATCCCGCCGCCTTCGCCCAGGCGTGGCGCGATCAGGGGGCGGAAGCCCTCCACGTCGTCGACCTCGACGGGGCCTTCACCGGGAAGCCCGCGAACCTGGAGCACGTCCGCAAGATCGTCGCCGCGATGGGGAACATCCCCGTCGAACTGGGCGGCGGCCTCCGGGACGAGGAGACTATCGCCGCCGCCCTCGATACCGGGGTCGCGCGGGTCATCCTCGGGACGAAGGCGTGCGAGTCGCTCCCCTTCGTCGAGAAAGTCGTCGCCCGCTTCGGTGGTGCGCGGATCGCCGCCGGGATCGACGCGAAGGACGGGAAGGTCGCCGTGAAGGGCTGGACCGAAAAATCGGAGCATGACGCCGTTCCCCTCGCACGGCAGCTCGAAGCTGCGGGCGTCGGCCTCATCATCTACACCGACATTTCGACCGACGGCATGTTCACCGGGCCGAATTATCCCGCCCTGAAGGAACTCCTCGCCGCCGTGACGGTTCCCGTCATCGCCTCCGGCGGCATCGGTACCGCGGAGCACGTCCGCACGCTGCGCACGATCCCGAATCTCTACGGCGCCATCGTCGGTAAGGCCCTCTACGACGGCAAGGTCACGCTGGCCGAGATCCTGCACTGACGGGTTCCGTCGGCGTGGGGGCGGTTGGTTCCGGCGCTGGAGCTGGCGCCCGTTCCAATTCCTGAATCAGGCGGGCGAACTCGGGGACTTCGTGTCCCTTGAGGTCGGCCCGGGCCAGGAACTTCTTCAGCGCGTTCCACGCGCCTTCGGTGAGGAGGAGGTTTTTCATAAAGAGGGAATCAGGAGGAGGAACCATAAGGTTCGCTGCCCAGGACAATCATCTTCTTCGGCGAGCCATCGACGCAGATATCGACCTCGCGGAATTTCACCTGGTGTACCCCTCCGCCGAGGGCGGCCAGGTCGCCCGAGTCGAGGACGACGGTCAGCCCGCCGCCGAAGTCCATGTCGATCCCGGAACCGCCCGTGCCGAGGACGACGTTGATGTGCTGGGTCCCGCCGCCGTAGGAGACTTCGAGGCCGGAGAGCTCGTCGGCACCGATGAGGAGGGAGACCGCGCCGGAGGCGCCGTGGAGCGTCAGCTCCCCGGTCAGGCTGCTCCCGCCGGCCTGGAGCGTGAGGCCGTTGACGACGTTGATGTCGAGGGCGGTCAGGGCGTGGCAGGTCTCGCCCGAGACCGTGCCGATGCCGAGGGTCCCCGCCGTCTTGTCCCACTGGAAGACGCAGGGCAGGACGGCCAGGTCGGAGGCGCCGCTGGAAAGGACGTAGAGCGGAGGCGTCAGGGGCTGCCCGTTCTGCGTCCACTGGTAGAAGCGGCAGGTGTCGCCGCCCACGTCGGCCGTGTCGAGGACGATCTCGGTCGAGCCGGACAGAAGCGTCAGCGAGGCGTCGGAGTCGGTGAGGGACGATTCGATCTTCTGTGTTGGGGACCGTTCCAGAGTCAGCAGGTAGGTCGCCGGGTTGGAGAGGTCGGCCTGGAAAAACTTTACCGGGCTCTCGGCAGTGGCGGCCCCGCTCACGATCTTGAAGAAGCCCTGTCCGAAGTCGGCGACCGTGACGAACTCGCTCCCCTCCGAGGCTCCCGTGGCGTGGCACCAGAGGACCGCGTCGCTTCCGTTCATTCGGAGGTCGAGGCGGCCCTCCAGCCCCGTTGTCGTGCCGAGGTCGGAGCTCTCCCGATCCACGCGCAGCCAGTAGTTTTCCAGGACATCGGCGTCGGCATTGAGCTGCCCCGGCTCCCCCTGGCCCAGCATCCAGGCCGATTCCTTCTCGGCCAGCTTGTCGGCGTCCTGCGTCGTGACGAAGCCGGGCAGGGCGAAGCTGCTCTCCTTGTCGACGTGGAGGCGGCGGGTGCGGTGGAGGTCGTCGACCTGCTGGCGCAGGCTTTGGACATGGGCTGCGAGGTGGGAGTCGGCTTCGCTCATAGCAAGGAAGGGAGTTGGGAGAGGTAGTGGTTGCGGGCGGCGACGACCGGGTTGATCCGGCCCTGCGCGTCGGAGAGGGCGAGGCCCGAGGCCTCGATCCGGCAGGTGCGGTCGCTCCCGGAGGAGGGGTTGCCGCCCCGGCGGAAGGAGATCGAGGTGACGATCCCGTCCGATCCGGCGAGGAGGCCTCCGATGGCGAGGCCGTTTCCCACGGCGATGCCGGAGGGCCAGTAGTCGAGCCGGGCCTCGCCGGAGACCTTCGCCCCGGCCTGGCCCGCCGCGATGGCGGAGGCGATGGCCTGGAGGCGGGTGGCGACGGGGACCAGCGTCTCCGCGCTCGAAAAGAGTTGGTAGGCGTTGAGGTTCGAGGCGTCGAAGGCGTCGCCGACCCAGTTCGCGGCGTAGGCCGGGACGAGCCGCGCCTGGGGGATCGTCCGACGGCGGCCCGTGGTGACGGAGGTGCCGGTGGATGCCGAGGCCCCGACGCGGTAGTCGCTCTCGAAGGCGAGCGTGCAGGCCAGCCGGAAAGTGGCGTGCTCCGTCGGGGAGACGGCGACGGTCTTCGGCTTGTCGCTGGAGGCGTCCTTGGCGTAGACCGTGATCCGGCGGCGGAGGAGGAGCAGCGCCGGGTCGAGGCGCACTTCGATGCCGCCGGTGACGCGCCGCCAGTCGGTCCCGGCCTCGTCCCAGGAGGCCCAGAAGCAGGCCGTGGCCGGGATGCCGTCCAGACCCGGGATCGCTCCCCCGTCCGTGGCGGCGGCGGCGTAGCCCGAGGCCGTGGTCGCGTCGAGCCGGACGGCCAGTTCCCCCCGGAGGCGGTAGGGGGCGTTCCCGCTCGGCGCGGGCAGGAACGAGAAGGCCGAGGCGACGGAGGAAAAATCGGGACGGTAGGCAAAGGCATAGTCTCCGTCGGCGAGCGAGAGGCGGTCGAGGGGGAGGAAGGAGCCGAAGGTCCCGCCCCCGCCGTCGGTAAAGCCGCACTGGCAGAGGGCCGGGGCGCTGACCACATCGACGGCGTCGCAGGTGTCCTGAATGCTCGCCGCCGTCCGGGCCATCGTGGCCGTCGAGGTCGAGGCGGTCACGGAGGAGACGGGGATCGAGACGGTGCTGTCGGCGTCCTTGAAGGCGTGGAGCGTCGCGCCCGAGCCGTAGCGGATCGTCCAGGTATGGCCCAGGCGGGAGAGGAGGAAGTCGATCGCCGAGGCGAGGTCGCGGCCCCGGAGGTCGATCTCCCCCGGCACCGCGTTGGCTCCCGGCAGCGAGGCCCAGGAGGGCTGCGCGGTGACGGAGGCGGGCATGTAGGCGGCGGCGAGGAGGGAGAGGATGTCCCCGTAGGTCCAGTAGACCGCGCCCGTCCCTGCCAGGAAGCGGGGGGCGGAGCCGTTCTTGTCGGGCTCCCCCCGGCGGTTGAAGACCCAGTCGTACCCGCGCCGCGTGTAGGCGTCGGCGGCGTCGCCCGCGTCGTTCGTCGGGAGGCCGCCGACGGCGATCCCCGCCATCTCCCAGCGCGGGTCGAGGGCCGTGACGCTCGACGTGAAGAGGCCGGATGATCCGGCGTGGCGGTCGACCTGGACGACGCGGCCCGTGAAGAGGCCGTTCCACGAGAGGGCGTCGCCGATGGAATAGGGCAGCGAGGGCGAGACGCCGACGGCGACGTTGCTCAGCGTGCAGGAACCGGGAGTGAGGCCCGAGGTGTGGCGGATCTCGACGAGGGGGAAATCGCCCGAGACGGTCGAGGTCGTGACGCTCTTCCAGACCAGCGTGGCGCGGAGCATCGGATACCCGGCTCCGGTCCCGGTATCGACGCCGCTGCCCGCGGGTTCGAAGCGGACCTCGCTCTTCATCATCCCGGCGAGGGTGCCGAACTGGGGCGTGGCGACGGGGCCGATGGCGCTCCGCAGGCCGGAAAGGAGAGTGGCGCGGGTCGTGTCGTCGTCGGAGGCGAAGCCGACGCAGCGGAGTTCCGCGAGGGGGGCGGTGAAGGCGTGGGTCACCTTCAGCGTCCAGTGATGGCCGGTGAGGGGGAGGGCGATCGAGGCCGGGGAGAGCGCGGTCCCCGCCGACCCGGGATTCGATCCGGCGGGACCGACCGCGACGACGGGAAGGGTGCCCGCGACGAGGAGGTCTTCGGCCCGGAGAACGTAGGCGATGCGGACGGAAAGCGTTCCCGTCTGGCCGGGGAGCCCCTCCAGCTCGATGGTCTCCTTGCGAAGGTCCGCGTAGGTCCGGCCCGTCGCGGTGGTGACGGTGAAGAGCGTCGCCTCGGAGAGGAGGAGGGCGGAGAGCGTCGCGCTCTCGGCGGTGGC
>CAISZB010000444.1 GCA_903889845.1 uncultured Verrucomicrobium sp.
GGGGAGAAGAGCGCGCGGTGGAGGCTTTTCTTTTCCCGAGGCGCAGCCTCGGCTGAATCCCCGAATCTCCGAGGGTGCGTATAGCGTGGGGAGACGGAACCAAAACGCCCAGACTCTTATTGGAAGAGGGACGCTTCGCTCCGCGGGTTGCAATCCGCTGGAGATTCCCTACAACAAAAGTCGTGTCGTCACGCTTTTGGAACCAGGGGAGTCTTGTCGCGGTCTTGTTGCTCCTTCTTGGCGCGCAACCCTCCTTCGCGCAGGACGCGCCACCGCCCTCCTCCTCCCGCACGATCAACATCACGATGGTTCCCCCCTTCGTCGATGCGCTGCCCTGGACCGACACGGAGCAGGGGGTGAAGGTGCTCTACAACTTCGCGCTCTCCTCGACGAAGATCGTTCCTGCCGGATCGATCGTCCGCAGTTTCTACGTCCGGCCTGTCGCGACGGAGGCCCCGGTGCGGGTCATGGGGAACGACGAAAAGCGAGCGCAGGCCTACTCGCGCCAGACGGGACTGCCGACGGACGGGCCGATCGTCTACGCCTCTCCCGAGGTCACGGCGGCGATCAAGACGGCCCACACGGTCGTCTGGCCGAACATCGCCTCCTTCCGCGCCTCCCTTGATCTCATCAATCTCGTCGATCTTCGCCTCGTCTACATGGCTCCCGACTCGAAGGATCTCTCCGACGATCGCCTCTCGCTGACCGACGGGATGTTGCTGGCGGAGAAGGAGGGGGCGATCACGGTGTTGGCGACGGTGAAGGGTTCGAATTCGGATCGCGCGAGACTGCGGGCGGGCGATCGGATCCTCGCGCTGAATGACTCGCCCTTCAGCGGAGCGACGGCGACCCTGGTTGCGTTTTTCGCTGAGTATCAAAAGAATGCCGATCAAAAAATCGGCAAGCAGCAACCCTACCGTTTTCGTGTTTTGCATGCCGATGCGACGGCTCCGGTCGAGGTGACGATCCGCCCTCCTCCTTCCCTGACGGGAAGCCTCATCGATCAGTGAACGATTTGCGATTTAATGTCGTAAGTTGCTTTTCATGAAATGGATGTGTTGTTTTATATGAGGCGTAAATGAAAACAGGAATTTGTTGATTATCTGGCAGGACAATGCTATTGTGCTAATTGTTCATGACTAGTAATCAACCTGCCACTCACTCCCAGGCTGTCGTCGATCTGGCGAAGGAACTCGCCGAGTACATCACGCAGCTTCAACGCATTTCTCTCGTCGATCTCTCCACGCAGGTGAGTCAGGGGAACATTTCGATCCCGCAGTACACGCTCCTCAGCTTCCTCAGCCAGAGCTCCGGCATCACGATGTCGCGGCTGGCCGAATTGATGGAGCATACGTCGCCCGCCACGACCGGTCTCGTCGATCGCCTCGTCGCCGCGGGCCTCGTCGAGCGCTTCGGCAACCCGACCGACCGCCGCCAGGTCCTGGTGAAGATCACCGACAAGGGCCGCGAGTTGGTTGACCGGATCAAGGCGAACATCGTCACGAAGGTCCTCGGCCTTTCGGAGCAGCTCAACGAAGAGGACATGCGGACCTGGGTGCGGATTTATCGCACGATTGTCGCGCATTGTTCCCGAGTGAACCAAAAATAGGCTCTTTGCCGGAGGACCCCATGCTGACGTGGGAAACCTTTTCTGAGCTGACCTCCCTCGCCGCCGATTCCGGCGCCCTCCTGCGGCACGCCTTCTCCCTCCGCTCGCCGCTCCATGCCGATGCGGAGTTGCCCGCCCTCCTGCGTCCTTCCGTTTCCGTCTTGGGATGGGGGGAAAAAGGTGTCGTCGAGGCGGAGCAACCTCACGGACACGGCGTCGCCGTCGTCGGGGAGGGGGAGATGGGGAACATCGTCCCGAACGTCGATGCTCTGATGACGGTGGAACCGGGTGTCGTCCTGGCGATTCGCGTCGCCGATTGCGGGCCGGTCTGGTTTTACGACGCGCGGCGGGGAGCGATTGCCCTGGCCCACTCGGGCCGGAAGGGGACGGAGCAGAATATCGTCGGGGAGACGGTGCGGACGATGGAGGCCGCCTTCGGCTGCCGTCCGTCCGATGTCGCCGTCTTCCTGGGGCCGTGCATCCGTCCGCCCCATTACGAGGTCGATTTTGCCGCCGAGATCGCCCGGCAGGCGGAGCGGTGTGGCGTCGGGTCCTATCGCGACTGCGGGCGGGACACGGCGGCGAACCTGGTCTCCTATTATTCCTATCGAGCGGAGAAGGGGAAGACGGGACGGATGTGGGCTGTGGCGATGTTGGCCGACGAGGTTCGACTGAAGGAGGCGGCGTGAGCCTCCGTGCGGCCACCCGGGTCGGGATTGCCGTCGCCGTGGCGATTTTACTCGGCCTCGTCTACCTCTACGTGCGCCAGGGGGGGACGGCCTCCAGCGGGAATGACACTCCCTCGATGCTCGGACGGGAGGTGGGCCGCCTCAACCGCGTCGTCGATGAGCGGAAGGACGCGGCGCTCTCCCTCGTCGCCCCGCCGACGAACCTCGACGAGGCTCGGGCGACGAAGAAGGCCCTCGATCATTATCTTTCCTTCGACGGCAAGGGGGGGATCGACTGGGAGCCGTTCCGGACCTGGATCGCGGCACAGGGGAGGCCGGAGACCGTCGCCGCCTTCGACCATATCTGGGCGGAGCGGAGTGCCGCCCTCGACGCCTACCGACGCCTGGTGGAGGGGCTGGCCTCGGCGCAGTCGGAATCGGCGGGCTTGTGGGTCGATGCGCGGCGGACGGAGCAGTATGTGACCCTCTATAACGCCTTCGAGCAGAACGAGGACGCGCTCTATGATTGGGTCGTCCGGCTCTCGGCCTCTGATTTTAAA
>CAISZB010000445.1 GCA_903889845.1 uncultured Verrucomicrobium sp.
AAGCATGGCAACTCCACGCGGCATATGGCTCGCTACGGCATCACGCGTCCAGCCCCCGCCCCGCCACTCGCATCGACGTTGCAACAGCGCGCTTCGGGAGTTCTGAATGAGTGTCGGACTCCCAAGCTCGCGCCCCTAGATCAGGGTTCAATGGCAAAAAAACATTGTGGCAACCAACCGAACCGCTCCTTTGAAATCATTCAAACCAAGCTCAGGCGCAGTCCGGGCGGCGACATCGAAGGATGGGGGCTGAAACGTCTCCCCTGAAAATGCGAAGGGCCTCCGGGAAATCCCAGAAGCCCAGCGCCGACCGGAAATTTCCAGTCCGACTTGCGGGCAAGATGCCCGCTTCAGACATCCTCGTCAAATCAGAAATTGAGGAAGGAAGCAGAGCGGAGGCATCTCGATACGATCAGGGGAGCGAAAGTCCCACTTCGAACCAACGGCGACTTGGCCAAGATTCGGCTTTTTCGGTTAACCCCGGTTCTCGGATAGAGGAAGTGCGTGAATCTTGGACTGGAGCCCCAAATGAGATCAGAGCCTTTGCCTGCAAAAGATCCTCCCAGCTTGTACGCCACTGGTATAAGCAGAGGTATAAGTAGGCAACTTTACAAACTTAACTCATTAAAAATCAAGCAATGGAGGCGAGGGGAGTCGAACCCCTGTCCGGAACGCCGTCGGTGATGGCTTCTACACGTTTAGCCGGCGGTCTGGGATTTCGAATGCGGTAGGCCCTCCGGCGGCGTTCCGTTTTCTAGGGACCTGTTGAGTCTCGGCGAGCGGCCCGGTCTCCCGGCCTCAAGCCCAGCCTGCTAAGTGGTCGCCTTCCCCCGTAACAGGCATTCGGGTTCGGACGTGACTGTCAATTAAGCAGCCAATGCGAGCTCGTGAGAGTCTGCATTTGTTTTTTTGATCGGCTTTTTAGGAGGCCAACCGACCAACCTCCACGTGCGGCCAGCGCGTCAGACATCCCGTCGAAACCGGAACGCCCCCGTTTGCTAACAGGGATACCATGCACCGGATACCCGCATGTTCAATCAAAATCCCCGTTTGCAGGCCAAGCGCAATGGTACGCCCTCTTTTTTCGGCGCAGGCGGACAAAAAACGGGATGCAATCCCGCTCGCCCGAGCTAGGGAGCGCCTTCTTTTTTCGGTGCGGGGGGACGGTAATCAGGAAATCCGGTGACGCGGGGATAGGCTCTGCCTCCCTGGCTGTAGATGAAGACCACGGAGCGGGAGCGGGGGTCATGCCGCCACCTGGTTTCGCAGACCGGGCGGTGGCGCGGGTCTTCGGGCGTGGTGTATTCGATTTGGACCGGGTAATCCTCGCTGGTGGTGGCGGGGGCGTTGAGGATGGCGCGTGATATTCCCGGCATTACAAGGCGTTGCGAGCCGATGTTTCCCCTGATGTTGTTCTTGGTGAGGTTGAACCAGAGCATTTGGCCGGGCTTGAACTTGTCCGCCCCCGCGTCAACCACTTGGATGTGGATCGGGGCCACTGCATTGGCCGGGGCTCCGGTCTGGTTGCTCGTCGGGGCACTGAAGAGGATGAGATAGCAATCGGCGATGGTTTCAGGGACGGCGGCGGCAGGGGCCAGCGGGCTGACCTGCTCTGGTTTGGTGACGGGGCCGGTCAGCAGGTGAAGGGTGACGGCACCGGCGGCGATGTCATAAACCTTGGAGAAATTCATGCGCGGCAGTTCGACTTCCTGGCAGGTGGTCCCGTCGTAAAGAAAGAGTTTCTGCGGGGCGGAGGCGGGGCCTTCGAGGAAGAGAATGCGACAGGTTCTGCCGGGTGCTTTCTCCGCGAGTGAAGTGAATGGCAGGAGGCAGAATATCAGCGCGAGGATACGCATGGTGAGTGGCGGTTCTGGTGATGTGGGGTCGTTTTCAGACTTCAGCGGGGTTAAGCCAGCGGAAGGAGACG
>CAISZB010000446.1 GCA_903889845.1 uncultured Verrucomicrobium sp.
GCAGGAGGAGGGTGAGGGCCAGGGCGAACTGCCGCCACTCCTCCTCCGACCAGACCGGGGGCTGCATGATCGCCTGGACCCGCTTGAGCCGCTGCCGCCACTCGTGGAAGAGGCGGTGGAGCTCGACGAGGGAGATCATGGAGGAAAAACGGCGGGGGAAGAAGCGGCGCCGCCTAGTGGATTCCGGGCCGGGACTGGGCCTCCAGCTGGTCGACCTGGGCCTTCAGCGCGGAGTAGTTGCGGAACTGCTCGGCGTTGACCTTGTCGATCGCGGCGCGGAGGCGGGCGATCTGTTCCTGCTGCGCCGTGACGACGTCGCCCAGCTTCGCCGTCTCCGCATGGGAACGGGCCAAATCTTCCTTCAGGCCGACGACCTCCGCCTCGTAGCGGCGGTCGAGCTCGGCCAGGGTCATCCGCTGGAGCTCGATCTTCTTGAAGAGGATGTAGCCGCCGTACCCGGCCAGGCCGGTGGCGAGGATGAAGGCGACGAGGATCGAGTAGGTGACGGTCGCCAGCACGTTACCGAAGGACTGCTGCTCCTTCTTCTGCCGCTCGGCGTTGCGGCGGAAGTCGTCGATGTGCTGGGGGGTGGGGGTCGCCATGGCGGGTTTCTCCGGTGGGGGTTGGACGGACGGCTGTTTGGGAAGTTCGATCTTGGATTCGGTCCGGGCCTCGGCCTTCGCTTCGGCTTTCACTTCAGCCTTGGCCTCGACCTTGGGCTGAGGTTGAGCTTGCGGCTGGGGCCGGGGCGGGCCGGGGATGAAAACGACTTCCTCCTCCGGCGCGGCGGGAGGGACGGCTGCTGCCGCCTGCTTGGGCTTGGGCTTGGGCTCCGGCGCGGGAGCGGGGGCAGGAGCGGCAGGAGCCGGGGTTTGCGCTTTGGGTTCCGGGACGGGCTCGGGCTCCGATTTCGGGGCGGGGGGGACGACGGGCTCGGCGACAACTTCCGCGAAGGAGAAGAGGTCGGGCGTCGTCTCTTTCCCTTTAGCGGGGGTGGGTGCCTTCGGCTGGACGGAGGGATGGATGCCGGCCTGGGGGACGGCAGGGGCGGCGCCCTTGCCGCCGACGCTCTTGGCGTCGCGGGGGCTGAGGCGTGGGGCCTGCGTCGGCCGGGGGGAAGGTTCTCCGCCCCCCTTGTCCGGATTCGGCGGATCGGTCTTCAGTGCCATGGCGGGAGGGGACTAAAATGAGGCAGGAAGGCCCGGGGATCAAGCCCAGAGCGAAGGGGAGGCCCCCCTTATTTCAATTGATCGGGGCCGCCACGCTTCAGGTTCTCCTTGATCATCGCCTGGAAGAGGGCCATGTCCTGGGCGTTCACCCCCCGGGGGAGGACCAGGGTCTCGTTGAGGGCGGTGTCGATCACCGGGCTGTAGACGATCCGGCCGTTGAGGGAGACGACGAGGATCTTCCCCATCTTCTCCAGGGACGCCGCGTTGAGGACCATCCCGGCGTGGTGGCTGAAGCGGAGGATCGCGCCGGTCTCCCCATTGGACCCCAGATAGGGCTCGACGCCGATCAGGTCGTGCTCGGAGACCTCGGGATCGGCGTTGATGTGGATCGTCTGCTCCGGGTCGGCGAGGGCGAGCGGCATGGAGCGGGCCGCCGGGTCCTCGTTCTGCGTGTAGACGCGGAGGACGAGTTGCGGCTTCTTCCCCCCGGCCAGGGCGGGGGGCGGTGCCAGCATCCCGGCGGCCAGGAGGAGGCCCAGGAAGGAAAAAAGCGGAACGAGAGAAGAGCGCGCGCGGAGGCCCCGGGATGACATGCGGTACCAGTTACCTTCTTTGCCCCCCAGGGGCAAC
>CAISZB010000447.1 GCA_903889845.1 uncultured Verrucomicrobium sp.
ATTTCCTTCTCGCAGCCGCGGGCGGCTTCCTCGAAGGAGATTTCCAGGTCGTAGCGGAGGTCGGAGCCGCGGCCCCGGGAGGAACCGCGCCCGCCGCCGCCGCCGAAGGCGTCCTCGAAGCCGCCGCCGAAGACCTCGCGGAAGATGTCGAAGGGATCGTGGAAGCCTCCGCCTCCGCTGAAACCGCCCCCGCTGAAACCTCCGCCCCCGCCTCCGCGGGCGGCGGCCCCGGCGGTGGGATCGAAGGCGGCGTGGCCGTAGCGGTCGTAGGCGGCGCGCTTCTGGGGGTCGGTGAGGGCCTCGTAGGCCTCGCCCAGTTCCTTGAACTTTTCCTCGGCACCCTTCCGGTCGTTCGGGTTCTTGTCCGGGTGATGCTGGGCGGCGAGTTTCCGATAGGCCTTCTTCAGGTCGTCGGCCGAGGCGTTCTTCTCGACGCCGAGGATTTCGTAGTAATCGCGTTTGGAGGCCATGGAAGTGTGCGGTAGCGGAGGGTGTTAGTCCTCGCCTTTCGCCTTTTTGTCCGTCTTGCCGTTCTTTTCGTCTTTCTGCGGCTTGCCCTGGGAGACGGTGACCATGGCGGGGCGGATCAGTTTGCCCTTGAGCAGGTAGCCTTTGCGGGTCTGGCTCAGGACGGTTCCTTCGGCGACGGTCTCCGAGGGGGCGTGGCCGACGGCTTCGTGCCGGTGGGGGTCGAAGGGTTTGCCCGCGGCGTCGATCGGTTCGAGGCCCGACTCGCGGAGGAAGTTCTGCATCTGGCCGAGGACCATCTGGAGGCCGACGGCGATCGACTTCGCGTCGGCGGCGGTCGCGGCGGCCATCATGCCGAGTTCGAAGTTGTCGACGACGGGGATGAGGGTTTCCAGGAGGCTCTCGTTGGCGAAGCGGATCGCGTCCTCCTTCTCCTTGGCCAGGCGCTTGCGGGAGTTGTCCCACTCCGCGAGGGTGCGGGCGAGCTTGTCCTGCAACTCGGCGGCCTTCGCGGTCTGCTTTTCCAGTTCGGCGGCGACATCGACGGCGGCGGGGGCGGCGGCTTCTGCGGGAGCAGGGGTCTCCGGGGTCTCTTTCTTCTCTTCGGTCATAGGGGATGCTGATTCGTTACGTCGGTTGGCAAGGTTAGGAAAGGGAAATTAATCGAAAAACGGACGGGGGGAAACGGGAAAAGCATCCCGGTCCCGGCCTGGACCGTCGTGAAGGGCGGGGGAAGGGGAGGTCCGGCGCGGACCCCTTAATCGACGCTTTGGCCGAGGTCTTCCTTCAGGTAGGCGACGACGTCCTTGAACTTGGCGACGTTCCGGGCGTCCCACTGCATGAGGGTCTCGTGGGCTTCGAGCATCGTTTCCCCGGTCTCGACCTTGCCGGCGGCGGCGCCGTCGAGCTTCTGGGTGCCGCCCGTGGGGACCTCGACGGCGGTATTCTGGAATTGGAAGAGACGGTCGAGGCCCAGGTTCTGGATCAGCTCGGTGTTCCGGGCCGTGGCGTTGTGGATCTGGAGGGTGGCGGCTTCCTGCGTGGCGGCGCGCAATTTGATGCCGACCCCGGCCAGGGTTCCCAGGAAGGTGCTGTCCAGGTAGGTGCAGTCCTTGAGATCAATCACGATCTTGTTGGCGCCGTTTTTGAGCACTTCCTCGGCAAAGTGCTTCACATGGGAGGCATTTTGGAAGGAGCCCCGCCCGATAACCTGAATATAAACCAGCTCGCCTTCGCGGGCGACCTGCACTGTCGACTTTTCCACACCGGGATCGTAGCCATCCGGGGAGGGGCGTCAACCGTGGTATTATTTAATTGGATTCTTAGTTTCTATTCATAAAATTTCGATTCAGGATTGAAAGCGGGGATCGGGCAGTCGATACTCCCGCCCCTGAAGTCATGGCAAAAACGGCAACCAAGCAGAAGCAGTTCATTTACGCGGAGGTCTGGGGCGGGGTTTGCGCTTTGGTGACCATTTTGACCTTCCTCAGCCTCGTCTCCTACGACGCGGGCGACCTCGGCTTCAACCTCTCCTACCGGAATCCCCAGATCGGCAATGCCATCGGGTGGTTCGGCGCGATCTGGTCGTTCGGGCTCTTCTGGGGCTTCGGGATGGCGGCGCACTTGGTGCCGTTCCTTTTCCTGGTCGCCTCGATCTCGTTTTTCATGAAGCGGGAGACGCCGTGGGGGCAGGCGGCGCTGTGGGCGCTCCTCTTCCTGTGCGCGACGGCGGCGCTCCTCGACCTCCAATCGTTTTTCGGCGCGCCCTGGCAGCATAAGATCAATATCGCCGACAGTGTCGGCGGTTTCCTGGGCAACTGGATCAGCGGCCTGTTCCAGCGGCTGGCGGGGGTGATCGGTGCGACGATTCTGCTGAGCTCCCTTTCCCTCACGGCGCTCTTTTTCCTCTACCGCCTCGGCCCGGTCGAGCTCCTCGCGCGGGGCTGGAACTGGGTGGCTGACCGGATCCAGGAGTGGCAGGACAGCCAGTTGGAGAAGCAGGGGGCCGTCGGCCAGATCGAGGTGGCCCAGAGGAAGCTGCGCCGGGAGCAGAAGGTGCTGGAGAAGACCCTGGCGCGGCAGACCGCAGCCGCTCCCCATCCTTCGCCCAAGCTGGAGGATGAGGAGGCGGTCCCCGCCGTTCCGCCACGGGTGATCGACACCTCGGTTGCGGTTCCCCAACCGCCTTCGGTTCCGCTTCCCGTCAAGGAAGAAGAGGAGAAGGAGATTCCCGCCAAGGCCCCGGCTCCCGAAGTCCGCGAGCGGAAGCCCGCCGTTTCCGCGTCGCCGGTCGTAGCGCCCAGCCTCTCCGGCCTTTCCGCCGTCGGCGGTTACGACGATTACCTTCTGCCGCCGCTCTCCCTCCTCCGCAAGGCCGACACCAGCCGCCATATCCCGACGAGCGAGGCCCAGCTGGTCGCCAATGCGGAGCTCCTCGTTTTCACGCTCTCGACCTTCGGGATCGAGGTGACGCGGGGCGACATCACGAAGGGGGCGACGATCACCCGCTACGAGGTCTATCCCGCCGTCGGCGTCCGCGTCGACCGGATCGTGAGCCTCCAGCGCGACCTGGCCCGGGCGATGAAGGCGGAGCGGATCAATATCCTGGCCCCGATCCCGGGGAAGGACAGCGTCGGCATCGAGATCCCGAACACCTCGAAGGTCCCGATCGTTCTCCGCGACCTCTTCGAGACGCCGGAGTGGACCTCGGCGAAGGCCCGGATTCCGCTCGCCCTTGGCAAGGACGTCTACGGCGCGACCCTCGTCGCCGACCTGGCGGAGATGCCCCACCTCCTCATCGCCGGAACGACCGGCTCGGGCAAATCGGTCTGCATCAATTCGATCCTGCTCAGCCTTCTCTACAAGTTCACCCCCGCCGACCTCCGCCTGATCCTGGTCGATCCGAAGCAGGTCGAGATGCAGGTCTACAACGACGTGCCCCACCTCGTCGTCCCGGTCGTCGTCGATCCGAAGAAGGTCCTCGTCGCCCTGAACTGGGCGGTGAAGGAGATGGAGAAGCGGTACAAGATCCTGGCGATGACCGGCGTCCGCAATATCGCGGCCTTCAACTCCCGCGAGAAGGATCGGAAGGAGCGGGAGAAGGAGCATCCGAAGCAGGAGGAGCCGGAACAACTCGACCTCCTGGCCAACGCCGACGGCGGCGACGCCGAAGGGGTGAAACCGCCCGAGGCCGAAATCCCGAAGCACCTCCGCCCCGATCCCGAGGACGTGATTCCCGACCGCTTGCCCTACCTCGTCATCATTATCGACGAGTTGGCCGACCTGATGCAGACGACCGGGGCCGATGTGGAGACGGCGATCGTCCGCCTCTGCCAGAAGGCCCGCGCCGCCGGGATTCATCTGATCGTGGCGACGCAGACGCCGCGCCGCGAGGTCATCACCAGCCTGATCAAGACGAATATCCCTTCCCGCATCGCCTTCCAGGTGCCGAGTTCCCTCGACTCCCGCGTGATCCTCGACGAGAACGGGGCGGAGAACCTGCTGGGGAAGGGCGATATGCTCTATCTGCCCCCCGGCTCCGGCAAGACGCTGCGCGGGCAGGGGGCCTTCGTCACCGACGAGGAAGTGCGCCAGATCGTCGAGTTCACGGCGAAGCAGTCGCCCGCCCGCTTCGAGGCGGAGATCCACCGGAAGCTCAACCTGAACGGGGCGACGGAGGAGGAGATCGCCGACGAGGACAAGGAGCTGGTCGTCGAGTGCCTCCACGTGATCCGGGAGGAGAAGCGGGCCAGCACGTCGATGCTGCAGCGCCGCCTCCGCCTCG
>CAISZB010000448.1 GCA_903889845.1 uncultured Verrucomicrobium sp.
ACAGGGTCACGGCCTGGGAACGGTTCGACGCATCCTGGGCCGAGATCAGGGTCGAGATCTGGACCCCCCCCAAGGTTCCTGAAACAGTGATAGAGCTCATACCGATTCCTTCGTCTTAAAAAGAGTTTCCTAGGGGCTTCTTCGGCACCCCGGACGGAGAACTTTAGCGAAAATGGCACGTTCCCTCCGATTTTTCCAACTTCTTTTCACCCCACCTTGACCCGTAAACCCTTTACGGCGATACTCCTAGCTCTTCCGCAACACCCCATGGACACCGCCCCGCTCCCCTACAAAATCGGCAACGAGAACCTGTGCCGCATCACCGAGAAGGCGGCGAAGCAGCTCGCCGCCCTCCTCGCGCAGAGCCAAAAACCGGGCGGGGCCCTGCGGATCGCCGTCGTCGGCGGGGGCTGCTCCGGCCTCCAATACCAGATGGACCTCATCGACGCCCCCCGGGAAAAAGACATCCAGGTGGAGAGCCACGAGGTCCGCGTCGTGATCGACCCGAAGAGCGCCCTCTACGTGAGCGGCTCCACCCTCGACTACAGCGACGACCTCCAAAGCACCGGCTTCGTCGTCACGAACCCGAACGCCGCCTCCCACTGCTCCTGCGGCAAGAGCTTCACCGTCTAGCCCCAGCCCTCTTATATGCGATACCGCCCCCTCCCCCGCACCGACCTGCAGCTTTCCGAAATCGGCTTCGGCCTCTGGACCGTCTCCACCGGCTGGTGGGGGACCGTGACCGACACGGAGGCCGTCCGCCTCATGCAGCGGGCCCTCGACCTCGGCATCACCCTCTTCGACGCCGCCGACACCTACGGCAACGGGCGGAGCGAGGAACTCCTCGCCAAGGCCTTCCCCGGCGCGGCCCGGGACCGCGTGGTCGTCGCCACGAAGGTCGGCTACGACTTCTACGAGCACGGGGACGACCGGGGCCGAGGCCAGCGGGAGATCCCCCACAACTTCACCCTCCCCTTCATCCGCACCGCCGTCGATAAGGCCCTCCAGCGGATCGGCACCGACCGGATCGACATCCTCCAACTTCACAACATCCGGATGGAACAGGTCGACGATCAGCCCCTCTGGGACCTCCTGGAAACCCTCCGGCAGGAAGGGAAGATCCGCTCCTGGGGCGCCGCCCTCGGGCCCGCGATCGGCTGGCTCTACGAGGGCATCGACACGGTGAGGAAACACCGTCCCCACATCCTCCAGCACATCTACAACCTCCTCGAACAGCATCCCGGCAAGGCGCTCATGGACGAGGGGGAGAGCGAGGAAACGCGTTACCTCATCCGCGTCCCCCACTCCAGCGGCATGCTGGAGGGGAAATACACCACGGAGACCGTCTTCCCCCCCGGCGACCACCGCGTCCATCGCCCCCGCAGCTGGCTCCTCAACGGGGTGAAGAAGATCGAGACCCTCCGCTTCCTCGAAAGCGCCGACCGGACCCTCGGCCAGGCCGCCCTCCAATGGCTCCTCGCCGACCCCCGGATCGGGAGCTGCCTCCCCAACATCTACAACGAGGAACAGCTCGTCGAATTCGCCGCCGCCCCCGACACCGCCCGCCTGACCCCGGACGAACTGGCCCGGATCGCCGCCCTCCACGCCGACAACTTCGGCGTCCGCGACGAGGAACCCGGGAAGTTCAAGGGAACGATGACGCGGGACGCCGTCCCGGCCTGACGCGGCTTGCCGCGGCCTGCGCTTAGGCGTTGTCACCACCCCTAAACGCGCCTACACTCTCCCCCCTATGGCTCTCGACGACGTGCTTTTGGAAGGCGAAGACAAGATGATGAAGGCGATCGAATTCGTGAAGACCGAATTCGGCGGCGTCCGCACCGGCAAGGCCTCGCCCGACCTGGTGAACAACCTCACCGTGGTCGCCTACGACACCCACATGAAATTGAAGGAGGTCGCCGCCGTGACGATCCCCGACGCCCGCATGGTCATGATCCAGCCGTGGGACATGGGGACCGTCGACGCCATCCGCAAGGCGATCGAGGAATCGAAGCTCGGCATCTCCCCCGTCGTCGATGGGAAGGTCATCCGCCTCCCCATCCCCGCCCTCTCCGAGGAGCGCCGCCAGGACCTCGTGAAGACGATCCGCAAGATGGCCGAGGAAGGCCGCGTCGCCATCCGCGGCATCCGCCGCACCGCCCTCGACGAGGCGAAAAAGCTTCAAAAAGACGGCGACATCACCGAAGACGACCTCAAAAGCGCCGAAAAGGAAGTCCAGAAACTGACCGACCAATACAACGGCGAAATCGACAAGCTCCTCACCGCGAAAGAGGCCGAGCTGATGAAGGTCTGACGACCTTCCCTCACTGCTCCAAAAACACCGGCTTCGCCGGGCGATCCATCTGCGGCGCCGTGCCGGAGGAAGCCGGATCGAGGAACTCCGCAACCTTCGGATCGGCCAGCTTGTCCGCCGTGATGATCTTCGTCGCCACATTGCGCTGGGCGGCGACGGGTTTCCCCCGCGCCGCATCGACGGCGCTCCGCATCGCGTAATAGCCGACCAGGTAGGGGCAATCGGCGGTCACCGCGTCGATCGCGCCGCTGCGCAGCGCGTCGATCGTGTCCTTCCGGTTCCCGTAGACCAGGATCGCCGGTCGCGGCGACGCCGGGGTGAAGGCCATCCCGGCCAAGATGCGGGCGACCTCGGGCCACGCGTCGGGATCGGCGAT
>CAISZB010000449.1 GCA_903889845.1 uncultured Verrucomicrobium sp.
CCTTAGAAACTGTTTAGAATCTCCGGCGGGCCGCGCCGGAGGGGCTGCGCCCCTCCCCGTAGGCGCGCGCGACGCCGCATGCCTGAATGGCACGCAAGGAAGCGCGCAACACCCGGGGTGTGGCGGAGAACCCCGGCCCGGAGGGTTGCGTCGATTTTGGCCGGTTGGCTTTGTTGCCGAATCTTGGCAGGCCATCCAGGCATCGCCTCCGATTCGGCGTCGCGCCACCCAGCCAAAATCGGCGCAACGCGGCCCGCCGCAATGCGCTAACAGGACCTCGTCCATCCCGTTCCGTAGAAATTATTTGCACATGGAGGAGAAGTGCCGTTTATTACGGCGCGTCCCGAACGGAAAAATGGATTCGGGACCGTCCCTATGCCCCTGCGTACCCCAGCCGAGAAGAAGACGGCGAAACAGTTTCTCAAGAAGCTCGGCCTCCGCCTGGCCGCCGCCGCGGCCGTCACCAGCCGCTATCCCTGCCTCTGCCTGAAGGGCCGTTGCCCCGACAGCAAGCGCCCGCTGAGCGAGCAGGTCCCCGTGCCGAAGCACGACGCCGTCCTCCTCTTCGACGAGGTCACCTTCGGCATCCTCGCCGACCTCATCGAGGAGATGGCCTCCGAGGCGGGCGCGGGCGAGTGGACCTCGACCGTCGGTCACTTCGACGACTTCACCGCCCTGCGGCCGCGCTACGCCGCCCTGGGGAAGACCCTCGACACCGTACGCGCCTGGGGCGTCGGCCCCGCGCCGAAGAAGGGCATCCCGGGCGTCGACCTCCTCGCCGTCGAGAGCCGCTCCCTGGCCCGCTACCGCCTCGTCCTCTACCGCGGCCCGAAGGTCAGCGCCGTCCTCCTCGCGAAGGAAGTCGCCCCGGTCCGCAAAAAAGTGAAGGGGAAGCCGGGCATCACCTGCCGCCGCTACATCGGTTTCTACAGCTTCTGCCCCTACCTCCTCCTCTCCCTGCGCCGCCGCCTCCACCTTGTCGGGTGCGGCCTCGACTGCATGGTCAAGCATTGGGAAAAATCGTTCGACCTCCCCGCCGTCACCCCCGCCGACCTCGCCTTCCTCACCGGGGCCCATGCCGATGGGGCAGCCCTAGCGGCCGCCCCCGCGCCGCCGAAGCCGAGGAATCCGCCGAAGCCGACGAAAAAGACCCCCGCCAAAAGGCCCAAGACCGCGAGCCGGAAGTAGATCGTTATGTGCCGGTGCCGGTGCCAGTGCCGGAAGGGAGCGCGAAGGCGAACCGGTATTCGACGTGGACCTTCGTGCCGACGGTCATGAATCCCTCCCGGATCTGGGGGAGGCCGTGCTTCAGGGTGTCGACGTCGATCTTGCCCGTGACGATGAGTTTTCCGTTTTCGGTCCAGGCCTGGGCCTCGCCGGAGAGGGGTTCCCCTTTGTCGTTGAGGAGGAAGGTGCCGGTGACCTGATAGCGGGCGGGGTGGTCGGCGGTGGCTTTGAGATAGCCGCCTTCGATCGCCTTGACGCTGTCGAGGCGGAAGGAGGCGGAGGGATGGAGGGGAATGCCGAGCCAGTCGTCCATCTTCCGGTCCCGCTCGGCATGGAAGGTGGTGAGGGAGGCGGTCTTGAAATTCAGCGTCGCATGCTGGAGGGACGGGGTGGAGGCGGAGGCCGCATCGAAGACGGCCGTCCCGGCAAACGAACCCGCCTTGCCTTCGAAATTGTGGAGGAACGATTCCCCGACGAAGCGGACGAAGCTGTCCTTGGGATCGAGGGGAACCTCGGTTTGCGCCCGGGCCGGGGCCGGGACCCAAAGCCCGAAGGCCAAAAGGAGCAGGGTACCGCAGATCGAACCGGACGCGCCACGAGAGTTCATGCCATCCGGTATGGCCCCTCCTCCTGAACGTTTCCTGTACGGGGCATGAATTCTCCTTCGTCCCTCTCGCCCTCGCGAGAGGGACGAAGGAGAAAGCATCGCTTGCAGCCGATCAGCTCGCGGAATAAACCTTGGCCAATTGCTGCTGCTGGAAGGCCCGGGCGGAGACCGCCGCCGAGTCCTTGTCGGGTTGCCCCGCCTTGTCGACGTCGCCATCGTGGTCGGAGTCGAGGCCGGCGCTGCTGGCGGCCTTGCTGGCGCTGAGGGTGACGGAATCGGCCGGAAGGGACGCCCCTCCGGAGGTTGCTGCGGGTTTGGCGCTGCTGCTGGCCACCTTCGGGCTGTTCGCCTGGGTCGCGACGGCATACTGGGCCGTACTGACGCTTGAAATGCTGCTCATGATCTTTCTCCTGGTTGGTGGGTCTCCCTCCTTGGAAGGGGGACCGGGGGTTCATTTCCTATCCCTTACTTCGGATCGGAAAGTGTACCGAAGCTGAACACCCCATGAATCCCCCGCTTTTTTGCGCGCTATTTCGGGGAGGAAAGCGGGACGTCGAAGAGGACGCGGAGTCCGGGGCCGGGCGTCCGGTTTTCGGCCCAAATCCGGCCCTGATGCAGTTCGACGATGTTTCGGCTGATCGCCAGCCCGAGTCCCGTGCCGCTTTCGGCGTCCTTCGGCGCGGCGGCCTCTCCTTCACCCACTTCCCGCACGAAGGGATCGAAGATGACCTCCAGCTTTCCCTCGGGAAGCCCGGGCCCCTCGTCCTCGACGGCGACCCGCCAGACCCCGTTCCCGACCGACGAGAGGAGGCGGACCTTCCGCCCCCCCGGCGCGGCATTGAGGGCGTTCGAGATCAGATTGAGAAGTACCTGGCGGATCAGGGAGGCATCGATCAGGACGAGGCCCTCGTCGTTTTGTTCGATCGCGAAACGGCTGCCCCGATCCTCGCACAGCACTTCGGCATCGTCCCGGAAGGCCTCGACGAATTCCCGGACCTGCACCGGCTGGCGCTGGATCTGGGCGACCCCCGCCTGGGAACGGGCCAGGAAGAGCAGCTTGTCGATGACTGTGCCGAGCCGCGCGATTCCCTCCAACTGCTGTTGCAGCGCCTCCTCCTGCGCCGGGCCCAGGCGACCGTGAAGCAGCAGCTTTTCCGACTGGAGCCGGATGATGGAAAGCGGGGTCTTGAGTTCGTGGGAAGCCTTTCCCGCGAACCCCTGCAATTGCTGGAAGGAGAACTCCAGCCGGTCGAACATCTGGTTGAGCAGCCGGATCAACTGGCCGATCTCGTCCTTCGCCCCGGCATCGGGAATCCGCTCGCTGAGGTTGTCGACCCGGATGCGGTCGGCGGTCTTCTGGATGCGGTTGATGGGGGCGAAGGCGAGCCGGGTCAGGCTGTAGCCGAAGAAGACGCTCAAAATCACGATCATCCCCAGCATGACGAGGCTCACCTGGTCGTAGCTGTGGAGGAGGTTGCGGGTGGGCTGGAGGGAGGAGGCGATGATGACCTCCAAGCCGTTGCGATGAAAATGGGAGAGGCGCAGGCAGCCGAATTCGGAAGGGCCGTCGGCGGTTTCGTTCTCGACGCCCGGAGGGGCGGACGGAAGCACGGTGCCGTGCAGGTTGGCCGACTGGAACAAGACCTTGTTGTCGGGGCCGGCCTGGATCTGGAAGAAATAGAGCTGGGTGTCGATCTGGATGTGCCGGGCCACGTCCCGGAAGGTCTCCGGATCGATCGTCCCGGTCAGGCTCTTTTCGGAGTCGTCCAGTTTCTCCGAGATTTCCTGCCATTCGGCGGCGTTGAGGAGGTCGATCCCGTGGATCAGTTCCTTTTCGAGGAGCCACCTCCCGGCCAGCAAAACGAAGACCATCGTCCCGGCGATGGCGACGATGTACCAGGCGGTCAGGCGGGTCCGGAACGATTTCATGCGAGTTGGTACCCGACGCCCCGGAGGGTCTTGAAGAAGGGTTTGTCGTCGACCGTCTCGATTTTTTTCCGCAGACGGCGCATGTAGACGTCGATCAGGTTCGTGTCGAAGTCGTAGGAGAGATCCCAGATTTTCTCCGAGATCATCGCCCGGGTGAGGACCCGTCCCGGGTTCTGCATGAAGAGTTCGAGGAGGGCGAATTCCTTCGCGGTCAGGTCGATCGTCCGCTCCCCCCGCCGCACGATCCGGCCCAGGATGTCGAGGCGGAGGTCGCGGTGCTCGAAGACGGCGGTCTTCGTCTCCGACTGCCGCCGCAACAGGGCCCGCACCCGGGCCAGCAACTCCTCGAAGCTGAACGGCTTCGCCAGGTAGTCGTCGGCGCCCAGGTTGAGGCCGGTGACCCGGTCGTGGGTCGCATCGCGGGCGCTGAGGATCAATACCGGATGGTTGAAGCCGTTCACCCGCCAATCCTGGAGCAGCTTCAGCCCGTCCTCGTCGGGCAGGTTGAGGTCGAGGATCGCGATATCGTAGGGATTCTCCGCGAGGGCGTCCTGGGCCGCCCGGGCCGTGCGGACCCACGTGGCCGAATAGCCGACCTCTTCGAGCCCCTTCTGGACGAATTGGCCGACTTTCCGCTCATCTTCGACGACTAGGACTCTCATGGTTTTGGGGAATGGGGATTCTTTGCTTTGGCGCCCAGCGCATCGACGTAGGCGGCCAGGGCCAGCACGTCGGCATCGGAAAAGGATTCATGCCCCGGCATCGATGTTCCGGGCGCGCCGAACTTGACGACGCGGGCCAGGCCGACGACGCGGTCGTTTGCGGCCACGAATTCCCACTTTGCCTTAACCAGGTCGCGGGGCCCCTCGTCGCCCCCGACCTGGGAGGCCAGGGGGCCGTTGCCCCGGCCTTCGATCCCGTGACAGACGGCGCAATTCTTCTCGAAGAGTTCTCCGGCGCGGGCGGAAGACACGGGCATGACGCCCTCCTTCGGGCGCCACGCGGCGATCTCCTCCCGACGCTGCGGCACCGTCTCGGCGCCCAGGCTCTGGAGGTAGAGGAGGAGGGCTTCGCCTCTCCGTCCGTCCCCCTCGAACAGGGAGACATAGGACGGCATCGGCGAGCCGGGGGAAAACACCTGCGGCGCTTCCAGATGGAGCCGGTTCCAGAAGATCGAGCGCCGGTTGCCGATGTTTTGGAGATCGGGGCCTTGGCGCCGGTTGCCGATCAGGGGCGGGGCGGCGCTCACCGCAGCGGAAGCGGTTGTGGCAGGCCCCCAGAGCGTCTCGTCCGGGGAACCGGGACGGACATACTGGGAATGGCACGCCATGCACCCTTCGGCGATGTAAACCTGGCGCCCGAGGGCGATCCCCTCCGGTGCGCTCTCGGGCCTCGTTTGCATGGTCTCCTCAACGTAGATCAACGCCAGCAATAACACGATTCCAAAGAGGGGCACCGCCCGTTCCCTTCGCCGCAACCACTCCCCCGGCGTCACCCCCCAGAGCACCGTCGCGCCCGCAGCGCCGAGGAACCACCCCGGGATGCCGTGAAGATGCTGCGCCATGCCGATGCCGAGGGCGGAGGCGATCCATCCGGCCAGCGCATAGGTCCAGGCCGCCCGCGCGTCGGGATCGTTCGTTCCTCGTCCCGCCGAGGGAAAGAGCAGGAGCGCCGTCGAATACAGGGAGACCCCGCCCGCGTAAAACCAGGGCGCGAGAGGGTGGAACGCCGCGGAACCCAGGCAGCCAATCCCCGCGGCCAGGCTTCCGAAAGCCCCCGCCACGACGACCCGCCAGCCTCCCCGATCCAGGAGGAATCCGGCCAGCACGGCCGCGGCAAAATGGATGAGACTGTTCTCCTCCTGCCGGATCGCCCCCGCCCAGGCCCAGCGATTGAGGGCGGGGGTCGCCTGAATGACGAGGAACGCCGCCGAGTCGAGCCAGACCAGGGCGAAGAAAACGGCGAGCCCCGACCCGAGCGGAAAGGGAGCCGGCTTGGGAGAAGCCGACGCCGGTTCGCTCCGTTCCGGCCTGGAGAGCGAGAGGAGAATCCCTCCCACGAGGCACCCTGCGGAAGCCATCCAAGCCTGACTTGCGGGCGAGGCGGAAAAGACGACCGGGAGATTCGCGACTCCGTAAGCCAACCCCGTGGCGAGGCCCGCCTTCAAGCCCAGGCGCTTCGTCCCGAAGAAGGTGCCCAGCCGGGCCGCGCAGGTCACCGTCAGCATCCCCAGCGCCCCGCCGATCCCCGCGGCCACGGCGAAAAAGAGTCCCGCCCCGACAGCCCGCGTCGCACTCCATCCCACCATGGCGCACACGAGCAGCGCGATCCTCGCTAGACGACGCGGCCCGAGTCGGCGCAACAGCCAAGGCGCAAGGAAGCTTCCCAGGAGGCCGCTTCCCCCCATCACCGCCATCACCGGGCGGAGAACCTCCCCGCCCGCTCCCTTTTCCGCGAGATGGAGAAAGGCGAACTGGGCGAAAATGAGGAAATAGAAATAAACCCCGGCGACGACGAAGATGCCCGTCACGCCCCAGTCCGACCGGGCCGCGGAAGGGGAGTCAGCGCCGGTCTTCATCGGAAGTCGGGGGGGAAAAACCCCATGGAGATCAGGAGAAGCTGGAGAAGCGCCCACTCCGCATCGATGCCCGCGACGAAGGCCCAGCGCAACGGCAGTTGCCCTGCGGCCATCGCGGCGGCGAGGAAAAGGGCCACCGCCAAGCGGAAGAGCGCCGTCACCTCCCAGACGACCCGGATCGGGAAAATCGCGCCGCTCCATTTCCACGAGGCGATGCCGTAAAAATAGGCGAGGCCAACCATCCCGACGAAGACGCCGAGGTAGCGGACAAAGACCGCGTCCGCCGGGACCGGCGTGGCCAACAGCGAAAGAGTCCAGGCAGGGCCGACGAGCAGAAAAACCCCGGCGAGAAAATCCCCGAGACCGGCGCAGAGACTGACGGCAAGGATGACGAGGTGGGAGCGACGTGATTTCATACGCGAAGGAAAGCAAAGCCCCAAAGCCAGCGGACCGAGGCCGCCAGCATCGCCGCCCCCCCGCCGAGGCGCAGAAGGAGGAGGCCCCCGACCGGCGCCTCATGCCGGAAAAACGCCAAAGGGTGGGCGATCTCCTGGAAGCCGAGGCCGACGAGGGCGGCCAATTGAAGGAGGAGCCCGCCGTGCCATAACCCGAAGGCGATCCGATCTTCGAACAGCGGTGCGGCTCCGTTTTCCTTCCCGGGATCGAGGTTCGTCAGGAGGAGGAAATTGAAGCTCGTCAGCATCCCGGCCATCGCCAGATGGGAATGGGCCACGAGGACGTTCGTGAACTTGATCGCGTCGAGCACCCCCGGCAGGAAGGAAAGGAATCCGGTGACGACCAGCGCCGTCCACCAGGCGACCAACGCCCCGCGCCAAAGAGCCGAAGCGGCCTGCCAATGAAAGGCGCCGAAATAGGAGTAAAGCACCGGAATCCACAGCAGCAGCGTCCCGAGGGAGAGCCACTGCACGGCGTCCCGGTGGCTGGAGTCGTGATGCGGGAGGAGTAGGAAAAGGGTCAGCGTCCCGGCATAGCACCGGAGGAACAGCCGCTCCGCCCGATCCGTCGCCGCGCCGCGCCGGGCCAGTTCCAGGCAGCGCGGCACCACGCCGAAAATCGCGAGGATCCCGAGGGTCGATCCCAGGAGGCTGGCCCCCGTCGGGCCGCCCGTTCCGGGATCGATCGCCGGATAGACGTCGGGCCGCGTCGTCCACAGCAGCGCCGGGGGGACCAGGAAGAGGAGCGCCAGGAAAAGAGTCTCCCACCCATGGAAGGCCCGCCCATTCCTCGGATGGCTCCGGTGGAAGACCAGCAGCGCCCACAGCAGACCCAGCACCCCGACGAAGAACAGCCGGGGAACCCCGTTCCATTCCAAAAAGTTTTTCCCGAGAGACCCTCCCCCCAGCCAGCCCGCGCCCCCCGCGACGAGGGCCAGGGACCAGAGAGCGAACAGGCCGTTCGCATGGAAAAGGGACCGCGCCTCCGGCATCAGATAACGGCGGAACAGCAGGCCGACGCACGGCAGGGAGCACCAGCCGTACAGCTGGAAATCAAGATGGAGCGGCACCCACCTGCCATAGGTCAACGCTCCGAGGGGGCGGCCCCACTCCGGCACCAGCAGCAGCACGGCGAGGAGCGCCCCGACGGCATTGGCCAGGACCAGCCAGCCGAAGCTGTAGCGGGCGGCGAGGACCTGAAGCCCCGCCTCGAAACGGAGAGGGGAAGGGCGACCGCTCACTGGATCACCGCCCTCCCCTCCTGAACCCGGACGACGCGGTGGCAGGCGGAGAGAAAACGCTTCTCGTGGGTGGCCACCACCACCGCAATGCCTTCCTGCCGGGCCAGCCCGCAAAATCCCGCGAAGACCGCGTCGGCCGTCGCCTCGTCGAGGGAGCCGGTCGGCTCGTCGGCGAAGACGATCCGGGGACGGTTGACCAGGGCCCGGCAGATCGCCACCCGCTGCCGCTCGCCGCCGGAAAGGTCCTGGACGCGGTGATTGATCCGCTCTCCCAGGCCCACCTGGCCGACCAGTTCGGCGATCCGGCGCGTCGTCTCCTCCCGCGCCGCTCCCGCCGCGACCGCCGGGAGGCGGAGGTTCTCCTCCACCGTCAGATCGGGCACGAGATGATGAAGCTGGAAGACGAATCCGAGCCCCGTCCGCCGCAGGCGGAGGCGGTTTTCCTCGCGGAACGGGTCGAGGCCGAGGATCGAGACCGTTCCCGAGTCGGGCGTATCGAGGCCGCTGAGGAGATGGAGCAGCGTGCTTTTGCCCGAGCCCGAGCTTCCCCACAGGGCGACGATCTCCCCCGGGGCGACGGCGAGATCGGCCCCGCGAATCACGGGAATGCGGCCCCCGTCGAAGCTCTTCCACAGATCGCGGGCTTCGACGACGGGTCGGGGTGGAAGAACGGTGCCACTCATACTCATTCGAAGCGCAGGGCCGAAGCCGGTTCGATCCGGGAGGCGAACCACGCCGGGTAGAGCGCCCCGCCCACCGCCGTCAGGAAAGCCACCAAACCAATCGCCCCGAGAATGGCGGGCCGCACATCGGCCTGGACATACCCCTGAAGCTGGGGCACCGCCCCCATCGCGGCCAACCCGGCCAGGCCGATCGCAAAGCCCAGAACCGTGCCGACGGCGGAGAGCAACGCCGCCTCCCCGAGGACGATCCCCGCCACCTGCGTCTTGGAAAAGCCGCAGACGCGCAGGACGGCGATTTCCCGGATCCGGGCGAAGACCGACATCAGCATCGTGTTCGCCACCCCCATCCCGCCGAGGAGGAAAGAGAAGAGACCGACCGTCCAGCTCGTCATCGTCAGGATCTTGAACTGGGAATAATTCCGGTTGAATTCCCGATCCTCCATCGCGACGAGCCCCGGGAAGGCGCGGGAGACCGCCTTCTGGAACGCCTTCCCGTCGTCCGGGTCCTGCAAGCGGACGGTCGCCAGCGAAACCACGTCGGGCCGGTGGAAAAACGTCTGCGCCAACGGCAGGGGCATGAAGACGCCGCCGTCCTCGAAGCCGTTTCCCGTCTTGAAAATACCTCCTACCCGGAAGGTCGCCTTGCCGATGGGCACCCGATCTCCCGGCGCCGCCTTCAGGAATTCGGCGGCCCGCACTCCGATGTAGACCGTCTCCTTCTCCGAATCGAAACCGGAAGCGCTCCCCGCGATCCAGCGGGCCTTGCGCAACCGGGCATCCCCCGCCTCGACACCGAAGCAGGTGATGATCGGATGCCCCGGCGAACTGACGATCCCGACCAGCATCGGATCGACGGTGGCCACATTGGGAAGCTTCCGCAACGCCTCGACCTCCTCCCCGACCACGCTGCTGAAAAAGAGATCGGAGACGTCCTTCTCGAAGACGATGAAGTGGCTCTCGTTCGAGAGGATGTCCTGGAACATCGAGACCGCGCCGAGGACGATCGAGACGATCGTCAGCATGGCGGCCACGCCGAACGCGATGCCGGCCACGCTGATCAGCGCCCGGAGGCGATGCCGCCGGACGTTGACCCAGATGATGCGGAGAAAATCACTCATGTTCCCCCCTCGCGGAGAGTCCTTCGATCCGCGCCCATTCCGCGCCGATCCGTCCGCCGAATGGTTTCAGGAAAGCCAGGGCGGCCCGTTCCGCGACGAGGAGGGAAACCGTCTCCTCGGCCAGGCGCAGCAACCGGAAAAGATAGCGCCGGGCGCGAAGGGCCCCCATTTCCACGGAGGCATTGGGGCGGTCCAGGGAGGCATCGCGTTGCGCCGTCTTCCCCGTCTCCTCCGGCGCGCCCCAGACATCCTTGAAATCGTCCATCGCCTGATAGGCCAGCCCCCAGTAGACGGCGAGCCGCCGCAACCGCATCCCTTCCGTGCGATCGCTCCCGGCCAGAAGCGCGGGCAATCCGAAGGCCAGCGCGATCAGGGGAACCGTCTTCCGCATGGCGACCCAGGGCGCACTCCTTCTCCCTTTCCGATCCGCTGTCGCCAAATCGACCGCCTGCCCGTTCAGAATCCCCGTCGTGCCGAGTCGCTCTTCGACCATCGCGACGGCTTCCCTTTGCGTCGCGACCGGAGCCGAAGCCAGCAGCCCCCCCAGGAGGGCATAGGCCCGGGTGATCAGGGCAATGGAACCGAGAATCACCGGGGCCTCCCCATGAATCAAATGGGGGCAGATCCTGCCCCGCCGTTCCGACGCGTCGTCCATGCAGGGCAGGTCGTCCAGCAGGAGCGAGGCGAGGTGATAATACTCGACGATGCAGGCGAGGGACTCCGCCTGCCCCGCCGCCAAGCCGAGGGCCGCCGAGGTTTCCAGCGTCAACCGCGCCCGGAACAGGCTTCCGGGGTGGGAGACCGCATCCCGGATCACCCGCGCCAGCGCATGCTCCGTCGTCCCGGAGAGGGAAACGTTCCGCTCCAACGCCGCCTGAAGCCCGGCGTCGTCTTTCCCCGCCCCGCCGTTTTTTTCCCATACCGGGGCCTCTCGAACGAAGGCGAAGGAGGCGACGGAGGGCATCCTTTCACTTTTCTCCCGGAAACTGAACATTCCCTGAACGGAACATGAAAAGCCCCTTTGCCCCCCTCCCGGACTTGCGTCCCCGGGGCGGGCCCTTCAGGCTCCGGGCGTTTCCCTCCATGTCGGCCTTGGAACTCCACAGCTTTCCGTTCTTTGCGATGGGATCGTCGTGCATCGTCCATCTCTACGCCCCCTCCCCGGTCGAGGCGGGCTCCGCGGCGTTGGCCGCCCAGGGCGAAATCGAACGAATCGAAGCCCGCTATTCGCGCTATCGCCCCGACAGTCTTCTGTCCGAAATCAACCGCGCCGCAGCACGGGGGGAGTCGATCGACCTCGACGAGGAAACCCTCGGACTCCTTTCCTACGCCCGGACCTGCCACGAACGGAGCGGCGGCCTCTTCGACATCACCTCCGGCATTCTGCGCCGAGCCTGGGACTTTTCCTCCGGACACCTTCCCTCGCAGGAAGAAATCGAGGCGTTGCTCCCCTTCGTCGGTCTGGAGAAAATCGTCTGGGCGCCCCCGCGGATCGCCTTTCCCGTCTTCGGGATCGAACTCGACCTCGGCGGCATCGGCAAGGAATACGCCGCCGACCGCGCCGCCGAAATCTGTACGGTTCTCGGAATCAAGCACGGCCTCGTCGACCTGGGGGGAGACCTGCGGATCCTCGGCCCCCACCCTGACGGCGCGCCTTGGGAAATCGGCATCCGCGATCCCTTCCGCCCCGACGAACGGATCGCCTCGGTCCGCCTCTCCGGGGGAGGCCTGGCCACCAGCGGCGACTACGAGCGGAAGATCGAGATCGGAGGGAAGCGCTACGGGCACCTCCTCGATCCGAGGACCGGCTGGCCCGTCGAAGGCCTTGCCTCCGTCAGCGTCGCCGCCGACCGGTGCCTTGTCGCAGGCAGCCTCGCCACGATGGCCATGCTGCGGGGCCGGGAAGGCGCGGAATGGCTTGCCGAGCTTCCCGCCACGGAGAGCCGCCACCTGTGGATCGACCGTCAGGGACAGGCGGGGGGAACGCTCGGCGACGTTCGCACCCCACTGGAGTCAAAGCCTAAACCTGGACGTTGATATTCCTCCCGACCCCGTCGGTCGAGGAAGTCGCGTTATGGAGCGACTGGCTGGCCCCATTCAGGGTCGCCCCCGTGGAAGACGTTCCCGATGAGGCGGCCTGCCGGAAGCTCTCGCTCAACTGCGCCATCGTCGAAACGAAGCTCTGCTTCGAGACGCTGCCCGTTCCCTGCGGATCCAGTTTTTGAAAGAGTTTATCGGATCCCAATGCCTTGAACGCGGCGGGCGGATTCTGCGTCTGGAAAGCCTGCTCCAATTGGGATTTGGAAATGCTGCCCGTCCCGCTGTTGTCGATCTGGTCGAAAAGCGTCGTCATTTTCTTGGTCGCCCCGCCCGACCCGCTTGCCCCCGAAACGACCGAGGGAGAATTTCCGCCAGTGCTTCCGCCGATACCTGAGATGTTCATATGAATGCGTTGGATTGAAGTTTCTTTCCGTTTTATCGCCCCAAAACCTGAAAGGAATCTGTACGCGGAGTGAATTCCGTAATTTTAAAATGACGGTGCTGCGTGAGCCCTGAATCACAGAGCCGATGCCGTCGCCATAGCGACACTCCTGGAAAAGAGGCAACCTTTGCGCTATCGCGCAGGCAGTCCCGGCCCGGATGCAACAGAACTAGCCTACAGGCATGATCGAAGGGATGTCATCCGCTTCGGATAGAGGATGTCCGCTGCTTCTAACCCGCTTAGGAGGATTCACGATGGAAAAGGGTTTATTCAAAGTGATTTGGTATTATGTCTGCGCCCGGCAAACGCGGACGATGTGATGCGGGCTACGGGGACATTCAAGGGAATCTTCCTTCCCATCCGAGGGGCTTCCTCGGTGGTGGCATGGGTGCTTTCCCTGCCGCTGACCAGGCGCGTCAGGACACCGACCACCGCGCGGAGTTCGCTCGTCTGCGTGTTCATTTCCTGGGTGGCGCTCGCCGTTTCCTCGGCCACGGCGGCATTGCTCTGCGTGATTTTATCCATCTGCGAGACGGCCACGTTGATTTGATCGATCCCGGAGGTCTGCTCGCGGGAAGCCGTGGCAATCGAAGTGACCAGACCGTCGACCTCGCGAACCTTCCCGACAATGCCCTCCAGGCTTTTGAGCACCGTGGCGCTCTTTGTCGCGATTTCGCCGATCTGTGCGCTCACCCGATCGTTGACTTCGACGCCCCGCTCGCTGCGGGCAACCGAGGCCTCGATCAGGCGTGCCGTTTCCTTGGCGGCCTCGGCGCTCCGCTGCGCCAGGGAACGGACTTCCTCGGCGACGACGGCAAACCCGGCCCCGGCTTCTCCCGCCCGGGCGGCCTCGACGGCGGCGTTGAGGGCGAGGATATTGGTCTGGAAGGCGATCTCGTCGATCGTCTTGATGATCTTGGAAACGTCGTTACTGGAGGCCCGGATGTCGGCAATCGCTCCGGCCATTTCAGCGCTGGCTTCCTGGATGGCCGACATGGCTTGCTGCATCTCGGCGGTCCGCTTCGCCCCTTCTTCGGCGGCGACGCGCGTTTCGCCGGAAAGAGCCTGAGCCTGGCCGGCGCTGTCGGCATTCCGCTTCGTCATGCTGCCGATTTCCTCCAAGGAGGCGCTCGTCTCTTCGATCGAGGCAGCCTGCGCGCTCGCCCCTTCGGCCATGTCTTGGCTGGAGGAGGAGATCTGGCCCGCCGCAGAGGCGATCTGGTTTGACCCCCCTTCCAAGCGTGAGGAAACATCGCGAAGGGCGTTGTTGAGCGAGCGGGAAATGATCACGGCCAGAGTCAGCCCCACCGCCAAAGCCACCAGCGAAACCACCAGCAAGATCGTCAGCCCCGTCGTAATCAGATTATTGCTATGTGCAGAGGCCGCCTTGCTTGCCTGAAGTTTGTGCTGGAAGATTTGGTCGATTTTGGTGTTGAGGACAAGTCGAAGGGGAACGACCTCTTTATTGTTCAACTCGATGGCTTCGGCCTTCTTTCCGGCCCGGCTCAATTCGAGAACCTTCTCGCGAGCCGTGTTGTAATTCCCACGGGCCACGTCGTACTCCTTTCTATCGACTTCGTCTTGGGCCGTGAGCGATTGTTTCGCATAATCGGCTTCCAGGACCTCCCCTTGCTCTTTGATTGTGGCCAACTTGGCTTCTCGTTCCGCCATTCCTTCCGGAGTCACTTCGAGGAGATGTCCGAGGATATTGGCCACACGTTCCCCTTGGAGAAATTTGAGTTCGGAGGCGTAAACCAGTCCAGGGATCGCCTTATCATCGACCTCACTGACCGATGACTTAATGTTAACTAATAATAGGTAGGATGACCCTGCCAGAAAAACGAGCAGGAGCAGCACCACCGAGAAACCAAACACGATCCGCTTTTGAAGGGGCCAATTTTTCATAATGTCTCATCTGCGCACACGAGGCGCCGTCATCTGGATTATTTGATTTTTAGAAGGTTTACCTGTGACAACTCTTTGGCTTGCCGCCGGTAATTGCTGTTTATCAGAAAGGAAACGGCTCGTTTCGATCGCTCTTTTGCGAAGCTGCAATAAAGGTTGCCCGTCGCATGACCTTGTTTATCTCCCAGCCGATATCCAACTGTAACAAAGCGGAATATTTCGCGCCCAATACTCATTTCATTGTGCTATTATTCATTTTCGGCATAATGAGTTCGTTCTATGGAATTCCGAAAATTGCGTTATTTCATCGCCGTCGCTGAGGCGCTCAACTTCAGCAAGGCATCCCTTCTTCTTCACGTCGCCCAGCCCGCACTGAGCCGCCAAGTCCAGCAACTCGAAGAGTTTTTAGGCGTTCCGCTTCTCGAACGAAGCCCCCGAGGGGTGACGCTGACGGCGGAGGGACGCCTCTTCTTGGAGGAAGCTCGATCGATTGTGGCTCATGCGGAGGCATCGATTTGCAAGGTGAAAGCATTCGCCCGCGGAGAGACCGGGGAGTTGAACATTGGATACGCTCCTTCCGTAGGCGGCCCGCAGTTGGCTCCCGCTATGGCGAAGTTCCAGAAGAACACGCCCAAGGTTTCCGTTATCCTTCACGATCTGAGCGGGAACGAATTGGCCGAGGGATTGCGTGCAGGATCGCTCGATTTTTGCGTCATGCAGCGTCCCCGAGGGAAGAACGGAACGGGTCTCGCCTTCGAGGCGCTTCAGAGTTATCCCATCTGCGTGGGTGTCGCGACATCCCACCCGCTGGCGCGGCAAAAAGCGGTCTCGCTTTCCCTAATCTCAGGGGAAAAACTCGTCGTCTTCCGACGAAAGGATTTTGCCGATTATCATGCCTTGCTCGATGAGGTCTTTGCCTCTCTTCCCGGGGTGAGGCGTCCGGCCAATGTGGTCGAATGCGATGGAGCGAACAGTGTGTTCACCGAAATCGAGGCGGGGCACGGCATTGCGATTCTGCCTCAGGTGCTTGTGAAGGTTATCGGGTCCCGTTTCAAGATGATCCCTTTGACCCCGGCTCCGGCTCCGTTGGAGGTCGGGATTTGTCGTTCCCTCAAGCACGAGGTTACCGCTGCGGAAGAGAAGTTCTTTGGCGAACTGCGGGCCGTGGCCAAGATCTTTTAAAATGCTCTACGATGACAAAGCCGGGCAGGTGAGTTTGGCGGGGATGGCCTGCCGGATGTCCGCCCTGCGCTTTTACGAGTGGAAAGCTTCTTAAAACTTCGCGCTGACGCTCAGGTCGATATACGGGGCCGGGTCGGCCTTGTAGTCGGCCTTCGAGTTGAAGTAGTCGAAATCACGGTAGACCAGGTAGCCGCCGCTGCCGTCGAGCTCGAAGCCGGGCAGGAACTTCCACGCCACGCCGCCGCCCATGCCGACCTCGGTGTAGCTGACCATCGCCGAGCTGAGGCCGGGCCGCCCCGCGCCGACGCCCGTCCCGTTGTTCACGCGGAAGGTGCCGCCATCGACCGAGGCCCCGGCGAAGAACTCGACCTTCTTGTTCAGCTCGTATTCGATCCGGGGAGTGGGGAGGACGGCGTCGAGGGTCCACTGGTCGGCGAACTGCCACCGCACCCCGGCGCCGGGCATCACCGGGTAATCGGAGCGCGGATCGATCCGCATGCCGACGATCCACTGGAGGTCGGGACTCTGGAGGTAGACCCCGCCGACCGTCACCGGGACCGAGGCCGAGTTCATCCCCAGGTTCTCCGAGGTGCCGTAGAAGCCGGGGGAGATCTCCGCGCGGAGGAGCCACTGCTCGGAGAGCTTCCAGTCGGCCCCGAGGACGAGGGCCTCGCTCTCCAGCGTGGAGGGGAGGCCGAAATTGGGATGGAGGTTCGAGGTGCCGAAGTCGAAGCGGTCCCACTCGACGCCGACGCGGAGGAAGAGGTCCTTCGAGATCTGGGGGACGGCGACGTATTTGAAATGGCTGCTGGTCTCCGTGAAGCTACCGAAGGCGTCGCCGCCGTGGCGGGCCTTCGCGCCGAAGGCGTGCATCCCTTCCAGTTCGATCTCCTCCGTCACCCCGCCCTGGGCGGAACCCTTCGCCGCGCCCCCGGCGGAGCTGCCCGAGTTGGAAGAGGCCGCGAGTTCCGGCGGGGGAAGGAGGTCGCTCAGGTCGCCCGTTGCGTTGGCCGTCGGATCGGCGGCCCAGGCGCCAATACAGGAGGCGATTCCGGCGGAGGCGAGGATGAGGGCGAGGCGGCGGGGGATGGGGCTCATGGGGAGAGGTGTTTCGGGTTCAAACCCCGGACGGTCCTAAGTCCTAAGAATAGGCGACGTCCTTCCCCGGTTCCATTTCGTAGTTGCGGGCGTCGACCCACGAGACGTTCGGCTCGATGATCTGGCGCTGGAATTGGATATAGATGGCGCTGTCGTGCACCTGGCGCAGCTTCTCCATGTTATCGACGTCGTAGGAGAAGAAGAGCGTGAAGGGATTGTGAACCTTGTCGATCCGCTTCCCGACACGGAGGTTGCTCACCTCGGGTATTTTCAGAAGGCGGATGCGGGTCTCGACCATGATCGTCTCGATCGCTTCGGGGGTGACCCGGTCGTAGGTTTGAAGCTGGCAGATATGATGCACCATAAAGGGCGGGGGGCAGTCTGGCGCTCCCGCCCCGACTGTCAAGGCGATTGCCTGCCCCCGATCTCCAGCTTCATCCCGCAGCGTTGCCGCAGGACGCTTCTTTTTTCCACCCTTCCAAAAAACGCAATGGTAACGGGAAAATGTACTAGACAGTGGACCGTAACCGGGGGAATTGTACGCCCTCGTGATCTTCACCTCCAAAAAAACCGAAAACGGCGCGAAGGAATCCTCCGCATGGGAGACTTCCTCCGCTTCCCCGTACCGGGAAGAATCCTCCGCCCCCCTCTCCAAACCTTCCGCCCGTACCGCCCCCTCCATGAAAACCGAGAAGACCGTCCTGACTGCCGACACCGAATTCAAGGGAACCCTCGGCTTCCATGGCGACCTCGACCTCAACGGCAAGCTGGAAGGGTCGATCGAGGCCGACAACGGCCTCCTCACCATCGGTGAGTCGGCCATGGTGAAGGCCGAGGTCCACGGCCAGGACATCGTCATCTACGGCAAGGTCCAGGGCAACATCATCGCCTCCGGCCGCCTGGAACTCCGAGGCAAGGCCCAGGTCTACGGCGACGTCCGCGCCGGGAAGTTCCTCATCGAGGAAGGCGCCCTCTTTGTCGGCCGTTCGGAGAACCTCGCCACCCGCAGCGACGAGAAGCCCGACTTCTCCCAGATGTTCACGAAGCTGGGAAGCGAGGGCGCCAAGGCCGCCCCGAAGGTCTAAGAAACTGTTTAGAATCTCCGGTGGGTCGCGTTGGCCCGGAAAGGCTCTCCACCTAGGGGGGAGGGGCGCAGCCCCGTTTGTTTGATGCGTAGGGCGGTCCAAAACTGAGACACGTGGCGGTCCAATAGTGTGACACCCCGTTGGGGACATTGGAGGGGAAGCA
>CAISZB010000450.1 GCA_903889845.1 uncultured Verrucomicrobium sp.
CTTGGGCTCGCTCTCCACCAACACCCGCCGACGCACTCGCGTCCACAAGTCCATCTCCATGTACATCCTTTCTTTTTATAGGATGTCTCACTTTTCGACCGCCCCGCTCACTGTCTCATTTTTCGACCGCCTTTTATAGGTTCAATCCGGGGAAGGTGCCGCCGGGGTGTCCGATTCAGCTTGGGATGACGAAGGCGCAGGTGAAGCGGGTGTTGGGTGGGCAGCCCGATGCGGTCCATGGGGAAGGATCGGGGCACGAGTTCTGGATCACGACGACGCTCGCGGGCGATGTGCAGCAGGATGCGATCAGCGAGGGGGTGTTCCAGGCGATGTCGGGACTCGGGTTATTCGGGTCGCCGGTGCGGCGTGTCGCGGATCGTAATTTGCCGAAAAAGACGACGTACGAAATCTATTTCGACGGGGACCGGGTGGTCGGGGTGATGGTGAGCCGGGGCTGAATCTGTATCACGAAAGGAAAAAACCGATGAGTGGTGATTTTAATGGTGGAGATCCGAATTTTCCGTTTGGAGGTGGGCCGGCGCGACAGCCTGCAGTGCCGCCGCCGCAACAGATGTCCGCTTCTTCGCCGAAGCTGCAACCCGTTTCGGGGGCGGAGATCCTGTATGCGCTACAGCGGCTCGATGAGCGGTTGGAGCAGCAGGAGCGGTTGGAGCAGCAGGAGCGGTTGGAGCAGCAGGAGCGGTTGATCGGGGCACTGCTGGAGACGCAGGAGGCGATTCGGGAGATGTGCCAGTTGAAGTGGTTCGCCTGATGCGGCGGAACCCGGGTGAGTATCTCCATAGCACACGATTTGGAAGGAGCGGATTCCCGGATGGGAATCGACTTCCGAAAACAAAAACGAAAGGAAAAAGATGAGTTCGATTCTGAATGGCAATAGTGACGATGATAAGAGCAAGTACGAGGGGTTTTTCTCTCCCAAGCCGGATGAACGGAAGGATGGGATTTTCGGAAGCACCGAAGTTCATCGCAGTTGGTGCGGGCCGGATACTCATGTCCACAAGGATAACTTTGGGAATGTGACCAAGGTCGAGGAGCGTTGGCTCAACTGGTGATGAATGTATCGACCGGGGCAGATCCGCGCTGCGGGTTTGCCCCGGACTGCTTTTTGAGCAGGAGGTCTATCGATTATGAGAAGAGGTCAGGAGAAGCCGGATGAGATGGGCGTGGCACTGGGATGATCGAGATCCAATTGCGGCGCTACAATGGCCACTTCAATCCGAAGGTGGTCGCGGCATTGGAACGAAAGATCAAAGCCATTGCTCGGATTGAGCCGGTTTATCTCGATTTCGAGGGGGTCCGAGGACTGGATCGCGGGGCGGTAGAGGCTCTGGTTGCGATGGCTGCCGAGATCGGGGAAAGTCGGATCCGGCTTATTGGGATTTCGCGGGAGATTTGGGAGGAGTTTCACGATCTCTGGCTCGGCCTCGGGGCTATTGCCGTTCCTCCTCCATGGATATGAGCCCCCTCTGTCCATCCCTTCCTATGTTAGAACCCCAAGGACATAAAGAGTTTTCCGGTCAGCGGTTCGCTGAGTGTTTTGGCAATGGAACGATAGGCTTTCGTGAACACATCCTTTCCATCGAAGGGCGTAGCGACTTCGGCAGACAGTAAGGAGGGCTGTGGCTTCATCATCGGTGAGGGGCGCATCCGGCATGGCTCATGCCATGGAGATAGCCGTAGCCCAAAAGAGAGGATCAGGGGAAAGTTACCGAATTGCTGAAAGGGTAACTTTGGGAGAAGGTGATGCTATAGGAGACATCAGAGTGGCCAGTTCAATTGCGTCTTTACCTCTCTTCGGCTTGAGTCCCCAAGGCTTTCGCTGGTTTTATCTTTAAAACCCCTTTTCTCCGTGCGGCGGCAAATACCCTGTGGAAAGGCTGAGGAGACGCTTTTAGAGTAGTTTTACAGATAAAACGACTTCCCCTATGGCGGGCAATGAGTGCAATGACTACAAAAGAGGCGTTATGCGTATGGTTTCTTTTCTGCGGGATTTTTACTTTAGGCTATGTCTCCCGCTTGCCGGATTTCTGGGATTTTATGTGGGGGGGGCTCAGTCGAGTGCGGCGGCTTGGCCCAAGATTCAGCAGGCTGAGGTCCAAAAATCGCTCCAGGAACACGATGCGGCATGGCGGCAAAAAATCCCGCCTCATCAAAGTCGCCTTTTTTTCAGCGATCAGGAATGGAGTGAGGTCGCGAAACGGGTCCAGAATCTGACAGGGAGAGAGGCCGAGTTACGCAAGCTTTTCTTCGATACGGCTGACCGGCTTGCCAGCCAGCCGATCCCGGCCTATGAGACCCCGGAGCAGCGATTGGGAAAGCATAACGACTCCAAGACGCCTTGGCGGGCCAAGGCGGAATTGTGGCAGCGGGACGTAGGGAATAACATTCTGACATTGGCCCTCGCGGCCAAGCTGGATGCGAGTAAGCCGGCCTACGCGGCCAAGCTGCACGACATGGTCTTGGCTGCCTGCGCCTATCCGGTGTGGGGAAGCACGCCTCCTCCGATGGGGCCGAAC
>CAISZB010000451.1 GCA_903889845.1 uncultured Verrucomicrobium sp.
AACAAGGTCAAGGGCGATTGGTCGCTGCTCGGTGAGTATCGTTGGATCGAGGCGGCCTCGATCGACACGAACTTCATCGACTCGAACTTCGCCAACGGTGGCGCGAACGCCCAGGGCGTGGTGGTCTCCGCCGGTTACAACCTCACCGACGCGGTGATGGTCCAGGGCACGTGGTACCACAGCAACCCGATCAACAGCGATCGCAGCGCGGGCGGCATCGCCGGCGCGACGACGGCGGCCTACGCCAGCAACGAGTTCAACCAGGGCCAGGTCGATATCATCCAGGGCGACCTCATCTGGAAGTTCTAAGGAGTTTCTTTAGCCGATCTTAAAATCGCGCGAAGAAATCAAGGGGGCCCGGAGTTCATCGGAATTCCGGGCCCTTCCTTCCTCCCTCTCTTTTTCCCTTTTCTCTTTCCCATTTCCCCTTTCAGTCCAACCCCACAAACACACACAAACCACACATGAAGCGTATTCTCCTCTCCATGCTGGCCGTCGCGGCGGTCGCCGCCGGCGCCCAGGCTCAGAAGATCGTCATCAAGGGCTCCGATACCCTCGGTGCCAAGTTCGTCCCCCAGCTCGCCGAAGCCTTCAAGGCCTCGCACCCCGGCGTCTCCTTCCAGATCGCCGCTGAAGGCTCCACCACCGGCATCGCCGCCATCATCGACGGCACCGCCGACATCGGCATGGCCAGCCGCCGCGCGAAGGACACCGAAGTGGCCGCCGGCCAGGTCAACAGCGTCGATATGAAGCCCGTCATCGTCGCCCTCGACGGCATCGGCGTCATCCTCAACGCGAACAACCCTGTCGCGAACCTGACGAAAAAGCAGGTCGAAGACATCTTCACCGGTGCCATCACCGATTGGGCGGCCGTCGGCGGCAAGCCGGGCCCGATCTCGATCTACACCCGGAACACCTCCTCCGGCACCTACAGCGAGTTCAAGGAAATGGCGATGAGCAAGAAGGACTACGCTCCTTCCTCCCAGAAACTCGCCGGGAACGAGCAGATCGCTTCCGAAGTCGGCAAGAACGCCAACGGCATCGGCTACGTCGGCATCGCCTACACCCACGCCCCCGGCATCAAGGCCGTCGCCGTGAACGGCGCCCCCCTGACGCCCGCCTCGGTCCAGAACCACAGCTGGCCCTACTGGCGCCCCACCTTCTACTACACCAACGGCGCCCCCAAGGGTGTGGTGAAGGAGTTCATCGACTTCACGACGAGTGCCGCCGGCCAGGCCATCGGCGAGAAGGTCGGCTTCGTTCCGATCAACAAATAGTTTGAGGGCGGAACGGGTTTCGGGCATCGACAACGATACCGAAACCCGGTTCCCTCTCTTTTCTCCTCCCGGGCGTCCTTGCCTCGACCGTATCAAGGAAGGGCGTCCGGGTTTTTCTTGAGCTTTCCTTTCTCAACCCCCCTTTTTCCCACCGCACCATGAGTGATGCCGCCGCCAAAGGCCACGCCCTTTCCTTCCGCGAGGCCATTTCCCGCCGGACTCAGGTGCGCATCCTCGGCCGGACCGCCGACGAGTGGATCCGCATTTTCTTCGGCGGCAGCGCGACGGTCTCCATTTTCATCCTGTTCCTGATCATGCTCCTCCTGGTGAAGGAGGGCATCGGCTTTGTCCCGGGGAACACCTTCAACCTGACGATCTACCGGAAGGCCGGTCTGGAGTACGTCGATTTCCTCCGGGACCAGATCGATCGCCACAATGCCACGGCCCGGGACCTCCAGGCGATCCGCACCCGGGAGACGACGGTCCTCCTCGCCCGGGGCTCGACCCTGGAGGAGATCAACGCGAAGCTCGCCCCCTTCGACGCCTACGCCGGGAGCTACGCCGACGCCATCGGGGCCCATCAGGCCCTCCTCTCCGATTTCTCCGACGCGGTGACCGACACGAAGGACGCCGCCCACGTCGCCCAGGAGAAGCGGGAGAAGAAGGAGCAGTTTGAGCGGGCCGGGATGAAGACCGAGGCGGCCGAAATCCAAGTCCAGGAAATCGACTTTCGGAAGACGACCGACCCCCTCCGCGCCCAGTTCCCCCATTACAAGGACCTCAACGCCACCCTCACCGCCACGCTGGGCGGGCTGCTGAAGGAGGAGCCGCCGCTCCTCCTGCCCGAGGACAAGGCCGCCTTCGCGAAGTTCAAGGCGCGGGCCTACGAGGATCTTTCCGCGATCCCGGCGACGGAGCGGAAGATGGAGCAGTGGAACCCCGACCGTCCCGTCTCCTGGTGGACGAGCTTGTCCGAGTTCCTCTTCGGCACCCGCTGGATCACGGCCAGCTTCTGGCACGACTGGTACGGCGTCCTCCCCCTCGCCATCGGCTCGATCGCGGTTTCGGTCGTCGCGCTCGTCATCGCGGTCCCCCTCTCGCTCGGCGCCGCGGTCTATATCAACCAGATCGCCACGTCCCGGGAACAGGCCTTGATCAAGCCGTGCATCGAATTCGTCGCGGCAATCCCCTCGGTCGTCCTCGGCTTCTTCGGCATCGCGATCCTGGGGCAAACGCTGCGGACGCTCTCGACGCTCACCTGGCTTTCCTGGGTCCCCGGCTTCCCGATGGCGGAACGGCTCAATATCTTCACCGCCGGCTGCCTTCTCGCCCTCATGGCGGTGCCGACGATCTTCTCCCTGGCCGAGGACGCGCTGAACAACGTCCCGAAGGCCTTCGTCGAGGCCTCCGTCGCCCTCGGGGCGACCCGCCTCCAGACGATCATCCGGATCATGGTCCCGGCGGCCCTCTCCGGCATCATCTCGGCGGTCCTCCTCGGCTTCGGGCGCGTCGTCGGGGAGACGATGGTCGTCCTCCTCTGCGTCGGCGGCCGGACGGAGATTCCCGACTTCCTCCACCACGGCCTCGGCGCGTTCTTCGAGCCCGGCCACACGATGACCGGCATCATCGCGCAGGAGATGGGCGAGGTCGTCCAGGGCAGCCTCCACCTCGCGCAGCCCGCGCTCCACGGTCGGCACCATCACTGAAATCTACGACTACCTGCGGCTGCTCTATAGCTCCATCGGCATAGATCG
>CAISZB010000452.1 GCA_903889845.1 uncultured Verrucomicrobium sp.
CTGCTAGGTGTTCAGTCCCGCCGAGAGGTGGTGGGCGGTGGCCCCGCCGGAGGCGCACGCGGCGACGAGGAAAGGAAAAGGATGAAGCGCCCGGTGCTTCATCGCTACCACCACTCCTGCGGCCCGGAGGGGACGGGGATCGCGGTGCGGTTGGCGGCGGCGGGGTTTTCCCCGACATCGGAGCCGAGGGGGGCGCGGGAGAAATTCTCGCCGAGCGGCGCAGGGGCGTACTTCGGCTGAAGGGTGACGCCGTCGGCCTCCAGGAAGGGGGCACGCCAGGCCACGTATTCGGCCAGGATCGTGTCGAACTCGGCGCGGTTGTTCAGCCGGACGACGCGCTTGTTGAAGAAAGAGCAGGGGCCGAAGCGCCGCGCGTACCACGGGGCCACCTTTCGGAAGAGACGGCAGCCGTGGGCCTCGCCGAAGACCTCGACCATGTAATCCAGGTGCCGGGTCAGGACGCGGACCCGCTCGGCGAAGGTCGCCTCGGGCGGGAGGGTCCCGGTGGCGAGGTAGGCCCGGGTCCGGGCGAAGAACCACGGGTCGTAGAACGCGCCACGCCCGACGGCGATCCCGGCGCAGCCGGTCTCCGCCAGCATCGTCTTCGCGGCCTGGGGCGTCGTCACGTCGCCATTGCCGATCACGGGGACCAGGCCCCCCACCGCCTCGACGACGGCGCGGATGCCGGGGAGGTTCACGGTTCCGTCGAAGCCCTGCGCGCGCGTCCGGCCATGGACCATGATCGCGGCGGCCCCGGCCTCGGCCAGGGCGCGGGCCAGCTCCGGCGCGGTCAGGTTGTCGTCGTCCCAGCCCAGGCGCATCTTGCACGTCACGGGGACGCGGACGGCGTTCACCATCCCGGCGACGAGGGCGGCGGTCCGGGCCGTCTCCGTCATCATCGCGGAGCCGCCGCCGACCTTGCAGACCTTCCGCACGGGGCACCCCATGTTGATGTCGATGAGGGCGGCGCCCTGCTGCTCGACGAATTTCGCCGCCTCCACCATCTCCTCCGGCACGGAGCCGAAGAGCTGGACGGAGAGGGGCCGGTCCTCGGGGCGGCTGGCGATGAGCTGGAGGGCCTTCGGGTTCCGCTCGACGAGGGAGCGGGCGTTGACGAGGTCGGTGACGCAGAGACCGACCCCTCCCACTTCCCGAATCACGAGGCGGAAGGGAAGATTCGTGTACCCCGCCAGCGGCGCGAGGATCAGGTTCCCGTCGAGCCGGACGGAGCCGATCTGGAGGTCGGCGCCGAGGTTCATCCGCGTGCCTCGTTACTTCGCCGCCGCGACGGCGTCGGGGGCGACTTTGATCTGGAACCGCTCGATCCGCAGGGCGCGGCCCGTCGCCTCGTCGAGCTCGGCGAAAAGGCCGTCGGCCTGGAGGCCGGCGGTGGCGAGGGGGAACTTGCTCGGCAGGAGGGTGACGAATTTCTGGATGACCGGGGCGACCTCCCGCCCGATGACCGAATCGTGCGCACCGGTGAACCCGGCGTCGGTCAGGTAGGCGGTGCCGCCGGGGAGGATCGCCTCGTCGGCGGTCTGGACGTGGGTGTGGGTGCCGACGACGATGCTGGCCTGCCCGTCGATGTGGCGACCGAAGGCGATCTTCTCCGAGGTCGCCTCGCCGTGGAAATCGACGAGGATGCACGGCGTCTCCCGGCGGAGGCCCTCCAGGAGGGGCTTGATGAGGAGGAAAGGATTATCGACGTCGGGCCCCATGAAAGTCCGGCCCAGGGCGTTGACCACGGCCAGCTTCTTCCCGTTCCCCTGGACGATGACGAAGCCGGAGCCGGGCGTGCCGGGCGGGTAATTCATCGGGCGGACGAGGCGCGGCTCCTGCGAAAAGAAGCCGAAGATCTCCTTCTGGTCCCACGTGTGGTCGCCCAGGGTGACGGCGTCGGCCCCGGAGCGCATCAGGTCGATGGCCAGGCGGGGCGTGATGCCGTGGCCCCCGGCGGCGTTCTCCCCGTTGATGATGATGAAGTCGGGCGCGTAGAGGTCCTTCAGCCGGGGAATGGCGACGCGGAGGGTGTCGCGGCCGGGCTCGCCGACCACATCGCCCAGGAAGATGACTTTCATAAGGGTGGGGGAAAAAGGCCCTATTCTTCCCGCTGTTTGCGCTTCAGGTCGAGCCAGTAATCGAGCCGTTCCTTGACGATCTTTTCGTAGCCCCGGCCCGTCGGCGTGTAGAAGGTCCCCGGCGCGATGCCGAATTCCTGGGCGCTGATCCCCTCCGCGTAGTCGTGGCTGTACTGGTAGCCCGCTCCGTGGCCCAGGGCTTCGGCACCCTTGTAATGGGCGTCGCGGAGGGCCTTCGGGACGGCGACGGTCGCCTCCTTCTTCACCGCCTCCATCGCGGCGTTGAGGCCCATGTAGGAGGCGTTGCTCTTCGGCGCGGTGGCCAGGTAGACCGTCGCCTCGGCCAGGGGGATGCGGCCTTCCGGCATGCCCAGGGTCTCGAAGGCCTGCTGCGCCGCGACGGCGACGGAGAGGGCGCGGGGATCGGCCATCCCGATGTCCTCCGAGGAGAGGATCACCAGCCGCCGCGCGATGAAGCGGGGGTCCTCCCCGGCGACGAGCATCTTCGCCAGCCAATAGAGGGCGCTGTCGGGATCGCTGCCGCGGACCGACTTGATGAAGGCGGAGATGGTGTCGTAGTGGCCATCCTCGTCCTTGTCGTAGACGGGGACCTTCCGCTGGACGCAGGCCTCGATGGCCGGGAGGTCGATCCCGATCCGGCCCGCCTTGTTGGGACGCGTACTCAGCGCGGCCAGTTCCAGCGCGTTCAGCAACCGGCGGGCGTCCCCCTCGGAGACGGCGATCAAATGGGCGCGGGCGGCGGGGTCGAGGTCGAGGGGGAGCTGGCCGAGGCCCCGCTCCGTGTCGGTGAGGGCGCGGTCGACGAGGCCGGAGAGGGCCTCCGGCGAGAGCGGCTCCAGCGCGAAGACCTGGGAGCGGGAGACGAGGGGGCCGTTGACGTAGAAGGAGGGATTGTGGGTCGTCGCCCCGATGAGGCAGACCGCGCCGCTCTCCACGTCGGGGAGGAGGACGTCCTGCTGCGATTTGTTGAAGCGGTGGATCTCGTCGATGAAGAGGAGGGTGCGCGGCCCGCCCTGGCGGAAGCGGAGATCGGCGGCGGCGAGGGCCTGCCGGAGCGTGGCCACGGAGGCCTCGACGGCGTTCAGCCGCTCGAACCGGCTCTGCGTCGTCGCCGCGATGGCCTCGGCGATGGAGGTCTTCCCGACCCCGGGCGGGCCGAAGAGGAGGATCGAGGTGAGGCGGTCGGCCTCGATCAGGCGGCGGAGCGGCTTCCCCGGGGCCGAGGAGATGCTCCTGCCCCGTCACTTCGTCGAGCGTCCGGGGCCGGAGCCGCGCGGCCAAAGGGGCGCGCGGATTCGCCCGCCGCTCCGTAGCCGCCTTGGCCGAGGAGGGGGTTGAATCAGGGACGCTGAAGAGATCCACCGGGGGAGGGTAGAGCTCTTATGATGAAAGAGCCAGCCGGGAGCGAAGAGAAAAGGGGTGTTTGCTGTGAGGTCAGGGTGAAGTGACGGGCGTTGGATATTTTTCGATCAACGCCTGGAGAATTTGATTTTCCATCAACTTGCCCCCCAATTCCGGATGGGCTTTATAGTAATCTTGGACGACCTGCATGAGGCTATTGATCGTCGCGTCGTGCGGAGGATAAAAATCCTTTCCCCCATGTTTCCGAAGGAAATCGGCGAACCAGACCTCCTGTGGGTTTTCGGGGTGGGTGGCAGCGGCGGCTTTTGGGTTGGGTATGACGCTGGCCGTATCGATGATGTGCAGCCAGATTTTGTATTTGCCCTCATCTCTCAGTTGCGGACGCACGTGATAGGCCAAGGCATAAATTCCATCACTGCATTGGATAAACCTGCGAATAGCCGTTTCCTGAAACGGGAGTGAAGTGTACTCCACAACAAGAGAGCCGTCGGCCAGGGAGCTTTCGGTTATCTGGATTTGAGCGTCTTTGCCTTGCATCGCTGCCTTCCAGCCGTCGACATACTGACGGAGAGGCAGATTAGTGAACGTCACTTGCTGGGCCACCATCTCTTTCCAGGCATCGATCGTTTGCCCGTCCGGGACCAATTCAGAAATGAAACCTGTGACAGCTCTTTCAGAGCTTCCCGATATCCACTTCCGATTATCTTCACCCATCGGAATGGTCACCGCCATTGCGGGAGTTGGAATCACCTGGGCGTGAAGAAGCGAGGGACACAAAACCCCCAATAAAAGGATCCATGCTTTTTTCATGAGTGGAAGGAGAAATAGAATGAGATGAAGCTCGTTTTTACCCAAAAGTGATCGAAAAGAGCGAGATCATTTGAGATGAGCGAAAGAGCAAGAGGTATCAGCATCGACGTGCGGCAAAAACCCGCGTAGACTCCATCACCGATGACGCCGACGTTTCGCGCCTTGGTTCTGGTTCTGTTTGTCCTTTCCCTCCACGCTGCCGCCCTGGCCGATGATCCGGCCCCGGCTCCGGCAACGCCGCCCGCGCCCGCTGCGCCGCCCGATACGGTTCATGCGGAGATGAAGAAAATGGGGCAGGCGTTCCACGACCTCGCCTTTGCGCTCCAGAAGGGGGACGAGGTGGCGAAGGCCGACGACCTGGCCCTCCTGGCGACGATCAAGGCGGGGGCCGATGCGTCCCGGAAGCTCGACCCGAAGGCGGTCGCGCTCATCCCGGCGGAGCAGCGGGAGGCGTTCCTGGCCGCTTACCGAAAGGCCCTCGACGAATTCGATGCGAAGGCCGATACCCTGGCCCAGGCGATCACTGCCGGGGATTGGGCGGCGGCGAAGCAGGACCTGGCCGCGCTCAATGAGGCGATGAAGGCGGGGCATCACAGTTTCATGAAGAACCGCCAGGGGGAGGTGGGGTGGCTGACGGAAAACCCGGCGCCCGCACCGGCGGCTCCGGCTTCGGGGATGGGCGGGAATTAGGGGGTCGCGGGGGGAGGATGCGGGGATTCAGCCGAGGCTGCGCCCCCCTACTCCCTAAAACAAGACCGCCCCGCCCCGCACGCCTCCCGATCCGCCGCGCGCCCGTCGGCCCCGACGAGACTCTGCGTCAGGTTGCACCAGAAATGGCAGGGGGAGGCCTCGGGGTGGCCTGGCTCCTTCGCTTCAAACACCTCGGCAGGCGTCGAGGCGGTGAACATCTTCTTCGTTCGGAGGTGGCGGCAGGGGAGGGCATCCATGGCTTTTCTCCTTCAGCTTTGCAATTGGAGCAGCGCGCGGCGGACCAGGGCGAGGGCGATCGGGACCTTGTAGCCGTTGTGTTCGAGGGGCTGCGCCTCCTTGAGGAGGAGGTCGGCGGCCTGGGTCGCCGTCGCGTCGTCGAGGGCCAGGGGTTTCCCCTCCAGGAAGGTGTTCGCCGCCTCGGCCTGGTGCGGCATCGGCGAGATGGAGCCGAGCGCGATTCGCGGTCCCTTCATTTTCCCGCCGTCGATGCCCGTCGCCGCGGCGCAGCTCACCAGGGCCCAGTCGAAGGCGTGCTTCTCGCTCGCCTGGAGGTAGGCGCTGCGGGTGCGGAGGAGCGGGACCTCGACGCGGACGACGAGGTCGCCCGGTTCGAGGGAATGGTGGGTGAGGGGATTCTCCCACGCACGGTGGTAGAAATCGGCCATGCTCCACCGCAGTTCCTTCCCTTCCCGCACGACGACGGCGACGGCGTCGAGCGCGGCGAAGGCGACCGCGAGGCTGGAGACCATCGGGCTGACGCACGGGTTGCCCGTGAAGAGGGTGTGGTAGCGGTTCTCCCCGTTCCGGGCGAAGCAATGGTCGCCCCCCTTCTTTAGGCAAAGGGTGTCCCGGTGGCGGAAGTACCAGCAGCGGGAATGCTGCGCGAGGTTCCCGCCGACGGTGGCGACGTTTCGGATCTGGGGCGAGGCGACCTCGGCGGCGGCGGCGGCGAGGCCGGGGAAGGCGGCCTTCAACCCGGGATGTTTCTCGACCTGCGCGACGGTGGCCAGCGCCCCGATGGACCATCCGGCTCCGCTCTGTTCGATCTTCCCGAGGCCGGGCAGCGCCTTCACGTTGACGAGGAGGTCGGCCTCGACCAGGCCCTCCTTGAGGAGACCCAAGAGGTCGTTGCCGCCCGCGAGGTAGGCCCCGTGCTTGCTTGATGAGGCGAGTTGGCGGGCGCTTTCCGGGGACAACGCGGTGGCGTAGGAAAACGGTTTCATGCCGGGGTGGGGCTTGGCACCTTGCCGAGGGCGGCGAGGACCTTCGCGGGGGTGATGGGGAGGCTGAAGACGCGGACGCCGAGGGCGTTGGCGACGGCGTTGGCGATCGCCGCCGCCGTCGGGATCGTCGCCGGTTCGCCGATGCCGATGACGCCGCGTTCCGGCATGTCGAGGAGGACGATGTCGATGTCGGGGACGTCGGCCATGCCGGAGAGTTTGTAGGTCTCGAAGTTGGGATTGAGGACGACGCCCGAGGCGGGGTCCATCACGCGCTCCTCGTAGAGGGCGTAGCCGAGGCCCATGACGATGCCGCCGTTGATCTGGCTCTCCGTCGTCACGCGGTTGACGATCCGCCCGCAGTCGTGGACGGCGACGATCTTCTCCACGGTGACGAGGCCGATCTCCGTATCGACGGCGACCTGGGCGAACTGGACGCCGCCCGCACCGGAGGAGGAGAGGCCCGGCTGCCACATCCCCCGCGCCGCGACGGTCCCGGCGCCGAGTTTCCGGCACGCCGCCGCCCAGTTCGCGCCCTTCGCGTCGCGAATGTCGGAAAGCCCGGCCTGGGTCTGGAGCTGGCGGAGGGCGTTGGTGCAGGCATCGAGGACGGCGGGGGAGACCGAGGGACACGTGGTGCTGCCGCCGCTGCCGGGGCCGGGAGGGAAGCGGGTATCGCCGACGCGGACGGTGATCTGCTCCGGCGCGAGGCCGAAGACCTCGGCGGCGACGACGGCGATGACCGTCCGCGTCCCGGTGCCGATGTCCTGGACGCCGAGGCGGACCTCGACGCTGCCGTCCGAATGGATCTCGACCTCGGCCCCGGTGTTCTTGTTGCCGCCGCCGCCCCAATTCGCCCCCGCGCAGCCGACGCCGCGCCGGATCGGTCCCGCAGTCGCCAAGGCCAACGCTGCCGGATCGGGACGCCGGTACTTTTGCGCCCAGCCGAATTTCTCCGCGCCGACCTTGTACTCGCGCTGGCGGATCGGGTTCGGGTCGTTCTGGATGCGGAACGCGACGGGATCGACGCCGAGCTTCGTCGCGAGGTCGTCCATCGCCCCTTCCATGCCGAAGGAGGCGGGGGGATTCGCCGGGGCGCGGAAGGCGCTGGCCGGTCCGGCGTTGACGGCGACGGCGGCCTGTTTCGTCCGGACGTTCGGCACCTTGTAGATGTAGGGCATCGGGAGGTTGGCCCCGCCGCCGCCGCCCTCGGAGGCCTTCCCCGCGCCGATCCCGGCGGTGCCGTAGTTCTCGAAGTCGAAGGCGTGGAGCGTCCCGTCGGCGAGGGCGCCGAGGCGGATTTTCTGGAAGCTGGAGGGCCGGTTCCCGACGGCCAGGGCCTGGTCGAAGCGGGTCAGCATGAGGCGGACCGGGGCCCCGGCCTGCCTGGAGAGCTTCGCCGCGAGGATCCCCGCGACGCCGGGACCGAACTTCGCGCCGAAGCCGCCGCCCATGTATTCCGTGACGACGCGGACCCGGCTCTGGTCGAGCTGCAGCGCCCCGGCGAGGCCGTCCCGGACGCTCCCGATGCCCTGCGTCGAGGCCCACGCCGTCACCCCGTCGTCGGTCCAGGAAACGGTGTTTCCGTGGGTCTCCAGCGGGTGGTGGATCTGGACGGGCGTGGTGTAGAAGCCTTCGACGACCGCCGCGCACTCGCCGAAGGCGGCATCGACGGAGCCCTGTTCCTTCGGCGTGCCGGGGATGAAATTCGCCGCCGTGTCCCAGACCGGCGCAGCCCCGTCGGCCTTCGCGTCGTCTTCGCGGACGACGAAGGGGAGGGGCGTCGCCGTCACGCGGATCGCGCGGAGGGCGTCGAGGCAGGCCTGCTTGCTTTTTCCGGCGACGGCGGCCAGTTCCTCCCCGTAGAAGCGGATCGTCCGCTCCCCGTCCCGCGCGGGGACGGCGGCGACGATGCCGGGGACCTGGAGCGCCGGGGCGAGGTCGATCGCGGCGACGCGCGCGGCGGGCCACTTCGAGCGGAGGATCATGCCGTAGAGCCAGCCGTCGGCCTGGATGTCGGAGGCGTAGCGGGCGCGGCCCGTGACCTTCGCCTCGGCGTCGATCCGGTGGGTGGAGTGGCCGACGACGCGGGTCTCCGCGGGCCAGGCGAGGGCGCCGGGGGCGGGCACGGGATCAGGCATGGAGGTCTCCCGGAGTCCCGTTGTCGGCGGCGCCGCCCGCGGCCTGGAGGACCGCCTCGACGACGCGCGGCTGGGTCCCGCACCGGCAGAGGTTGCCGGAGCAGGCGCGGCGGACGTCGGCGGGGGTCGGGTGCGGGTTTTCCTTCAGCAGCGCCGTGGCGGCCATCACGAAGCCCGGGGTGCAATAGCCGCACATCGTGGCGTCGCGCTCGGCGAAGGCCTTTTGGACCGGGGTGAGCTTTCCGTCCTGCGCCAGCCCCTCGACCGTCGTGATCGCGTGGCCCTGCGCCTCGATCGCGAGCATCTGGCACGAATAGATCGGCGCCCCGTCGAGGAGGACGGTGCAGGCCCCGCACGTCGCCCGGTCGCATCCCTCCTTCGTCCCGGTGTAGGTGGAGACATTGCGCAGCGCGTCGAGGAGGGTGACGCGGGGTTCGAGGGAAAGGGAGAGCGTTTCTCCGTTCACCCGCAGCGTGACCGGCACGGGGCCGGGGCCGACGATTTTTTCGGCATTGAGTTTTTCCAACTCGGCGGCAACGGCCTGGGTCTGGGAAGCGGCGGCGCTGATCGTGATCGCGCCGAAGCCCTTCAGGAAGGCCCGCCGGGAATGGGTCCCGAGGAGGGGGGCGTCGTCGGGATTCGGGTCTGGGGCGTTCATCCTAGGTGGGTGGCGTGAAAGGAACGGACGCTGCGGCCAACGCCTTTCTATAATCCTCGGGCGTGTCCAAGTCAAGGGACAGCCCCCCGTCGTCGCTGGGCCACCCCTGCCGGACCAGGGAGCCGGACCGCTCTTCCTCCTCCAAAAAATCGCGCAGCGTCGCCGCCGCCGTTGTTCCCAGGCGCATTCCCACACTCCGGGGAAGGATCACGGGATGGCGCGGGCGGCCTTCGGTCATAAGGAAAACCGGCTGGCAGACCCTTCCGGGATGGGCCGCGTGAAAGGCGAGGAGTCCGGCAAGGGTCTCCGTCCGCAGATGGGGCTGGTCCCCGAGGGCGAAGGCCCACGCCTCCGTCTCCGCGCCCCAACCCTCCCACCGCGCCGCCGCGACGACGGAGGAGAACATCCCTTCCCCGTGCCGGGGGTTGACGATCCGGTCCCCGGGTGGGAGGCCGATCCGGTCGAGTTCCTTTTCCAAGGCGACATCGCCGGGCCGCAGCACGACGGCGACCCTCCCCACGCCTGCCGCCCGCCACTGCGCGACGAGGTGGCCGACGACGGTCGTCCCACCCCACGGAAGAAGGAGCTTCGGACTCCCCATCCGGGACGAGGCCCCGGCCCCGAGGATCACGGCGGCGAGGGGGGAAAAGCTCATGCCTTTGCCAACGCGGCCCGTTTCTCGATCAACTGCGCGACGACGCTGACCGCGATCTCCTGCGGCCCGACGGCCCCGATGGCGAGGCCGACGGGGCAGGCGATCCGGTCGAAGCGCTCCGCCGTGGCGAGGTCCCGTTTCAGGAATTGTTCCCGGATCACGCGCGCCTTCCGGCGGCTCCCGATCATGCCCAGGAACGCGAAGGGGAACCCGATCCACTCGGAGAGGACAAGGGCGTCGTGCTGGTGGCCCCGGGTGATGATGAGGCCGAAGGCGGGGACCTCCGCGCCGGGCGCGTCCTGCAGCAATTCATGCCATGCGCCGACGCGGAGCCGGACGGCGAGCGGGAAAAAATCGGGATGGGCGAAGGCGGGCCGGTCGTCGAAGACGGTGACGGCGAAATCGAGCTGGAGCGCAAGCGGCGCGACGGCCTGGGCGACGTGGCCGGAACCGGCGATCCAGAGCGCGACCGGCGGCGCGACCGTTTCCCGGTAGCGGCCCTCCTCCTCCGGTTCCCGGACGACGGCGAAGGCCTCGCCGATCCCCCACCGGACGGCCTTCGGCAACGCCGGATCGGCCAGCTCGCGCCAGAGGGCGGCCTCGGCGCGGGCGTGGGGCAGGATCACCCCCTTCACGCTCCCGCCGCAGATCAATCCGTCGTCCCAGCCGAAGAGGTGGTCGAGGGCGATCTCGAACGATTCGGGCTGGCCCGTTTCGAGGGCCTTGAGGGAGCGTTGCCGGACCTCGGCTTCCAGGCAGCCTCCGCCCAGCGTCCCGGCCATCGTGCCGTCGGCAAAGAAAAGGGCCTTCGCCCCCGCGCGCTGGGGGCTCGATCCCTTCGTCCCGGCGATCAGCGCGAGGGCGAAGGGAACCGGGCGGGAGCAGGCGGCGGCGAGTGTCTCGTAAAAGCGCATGGCCCCCCCTTCCGGAAAACCGGCGTCTAACCGTACGAGGCTTCGACGCGGGCCGCCACATCGCGGTACCCAATATCGACTTCGTAGATCTGCTTGAGGACGTCGATCGCCTCGGTCTTCTTGCCTGCACCTTCCAGGACGCCGCCGAGGTTGTAGAGGATCTCCTTCTTCACGTCGTTCATCACCGGGATTTCGGCGGCGACGGCGGCGAGGCCCTTCTCGGCCATGTCGAACATGCCCAGCTTCCACTGGCAGAGGCCGAGGAGGTTCGAGGCCTCGTTGCGGATGCTCGGCTCCTGTTTCCCGGTCTGGAGGCAGGGGAGGGCTTCGCGGAACATGCCGAGGTCGGCATAGGCCTTTCCCAATTCGTAGTGGAGCTTCTTCTCCGTCGGGTACTTCTCGACGCGCTTCTTCGCCGTCTCCAGGTGGAGCTGCTTCTTGTAATCGACCAGCTGCTGGTGATAGTCGCCCCAGGCCGGGTCGGCGGCGGCGTTCGTCGCCGCCTCGGCGATCTGCTTGTCGATCTGGCGGAAGCGGAGGCCGTCGATGATCTTCTCCAGCGAGGCGTCGGTCGCGCCGCCCGCGTTGAAGGTGTGCTCGTACCAGGCGATGGCGTTCTCGTAATCGCCCATCTGCTCGTACAGTCCGGCGATCTGCTTCGGGTAGTTGAGGTTCGACGGGTTTTCCTGCGACTGCTTGTAGAGGCGGGCGATCTGGTCGGCGAGGGCGTCGGCCGACTTCGTGACCTTCGACTCCTGCTCCAGGCGAACCGACTCGTCCTTGTTCTTCAGCGCGCCGCGGAAATCCTTCGCGCTGTTCCACCCGCCGCTGGCGGAGGCGAAGCGGGCGGCGGCGTTCTTCGCCCCGCTCTGGGCATCGGTGTCCCGGGGATCGATGGCCAGGATCTTCTCGTAAGCCCAGATGGCCTTCTCGAAGTTCTCGATCCGCATGCAGAGGGCGGCGAGCTGGTTCAGGTGCGAGGTCTTCTTCGGGTTCCCCTCGGCGAGGATCTCGTAGCCGAGGATCGCGATGTCGTAGAGTTCCAGGGCCTGCCCGGCGTCGAAGAGGACCTCGTTCGCCTTCTCGTGGTAGGGGTCGAGGGCGAGGACTTCCTCGGCCGAGGCGAGGGCCTCTTCCGGGTGCTTCTTCACCTGGGACGCGGCGCGCATCCCCCCGGCCATCGTCTTCACCTCGGCCAGCTTGCGCGACATGGCGGAGAGCGACTTGTACTTCGCGATCTCGACGGTGCGGAGGTAGCGCCGTCCCTCGATGAAGCCGGGGGCCAGCTTGAGGAGGTTCTGGATCAGGCTGATGGCGTAGTCGCGGTTGTTCGTTTCCGCCGCGCCCTTCGCCCGGGTCCACAGGTCTCTCTGGGACGCATCGAGGTCCTTTTCGGTCTTCACAATTCCAGCCATAAAATTCAAACCTAGCGTTGCCGATTTTTACGGTCAATCAGCCAATCGGGGTCCGGCCCCGTTTTTTCGCCGCAAGCCGGGGCCGCTTTTCCGCCGCGTACCGGGCCACCACGGCGGCGCCGATGCCCTTCGCTGCGGGGGCCACGGAGAGGAGCCGGAAGACGAGGCGCGCCCCCTTCGGCAGACGGAACGGCGCGGCCAGGCCGGGAGCCCCCGGCGCCCCCTTCACCTCGGAGCGCCACAAAAGAACCAGCCCGGAAACCCGGCCCGCTTCCAGCAGACGCGCCGTCTCGTCCGGGGTGGCAAAGCAGAGGTCCTTCTCTTCCGGTACCGCAGCGCTCAGCGCGCGGCGGCGGGCAGGGGAGAGCGGTTCCCACACCCCGTTCAGGGAAAGCGCCGCGGCCAGGGTGACGGGGGGAACGCGCGCAGGCATGCGCAACGTTACCCCAGGATGGTCCCGACGGCGAGGTTGAAGCCGCGGGCGAACTCGGCGGCGTGCATCCGCTTCTTCCCCTCCAGCTGCACTTCGCGCAGGAGGAGGCCCCCGGTGCCGCCCGTGGAGACAAGGACGCCGTGATTGTCGACCCGGATGACCTCGCCCGGCTTCCCCTTCGCGCGGCGGGAAAAGATCGTCGTGAAAATCTTGAGCATCTTCTGGTCATTCCCGCCCGAGGTGTTGTCGGGGACCCACGTGTAGGCAGAGGGCCACGGCGTCATCGCCCGGATGTGGGCGTCGAGGTCGCGCTTGCTCTTGCTCCAGTCGATGCGGCCATCCTCCTTCGTCAGCTTCTTCGCGTAGGAGGGGGGAATACCGAGGTCGGACTGGGCCGTCCGCGTCGCCTTCCCCTTCTTCAGCCGGTCGAGGGAGATGAGGAGCGCCTTCGCCCCGATCTGGGCCAGCCGGTCGTGGAGGGTCTGCGCCGTGTCGTCGGTCTTGATCGGCGTCGCCTCGGCCAGGAGGACGTCCCCGGTGTCGAGGCCCTCGTTCATCCACATCACCGTCACGCCGCTCTTCTTCTCCCGGCGGAGGATCGCCGACTGGATCGGAGAGGCCCCCCGGTACTTCGGCAGGAGCGAGGCGTGGAGGTTGAGGCAGCCGTAATGGGGCAAGTCGAGGATCGCCTTCGGCAGAATCTGGCCGTAGGCGGCGACGACGATGACGTCGGGCTGCAGGTAGGCGATCTGCTTCAGCACGCTCTCCCGCTTGATCTGCTCCGGCTGGAAAATCTTGAGATGATGCTTGAAGGCCGCCTCCTTGATCGGGGAGGCCGTCAATTTCTGCTGCCGCCCCGTGGGCCGGTCGGGCTGCGTGATGACGCCGACCACCGAATGGAGCGGGCTGGCGACAAGGGCGGAGAGGGCGGGGACGCCGAACTCCGAGGTTCCGATAAAAACGACCTTCATAACGGTGGCAAAAAACGCGAGGTCTCTATAAAGCCCGATTCCCAAGCGGGCGCAAGTCCGTTATAGAGGAAAGGCGTCTTTCCCCCGCCCATGCCTTCGCCCGCCCCGACGATCCTCCCCCCCGACGCCGCCGCCCTCGCCCGGGCCGCCGCGCTCCTCCGCGCCGGGGAGTTGGTCGGCCTGCCAACGGAGACCGTCTACGGCCTCGCCGCCAACGCCCTCGACCCCGGGGCGGTGGCGAAAATCTTCGAAGCCAAGAAGCGCCCCTTCTTCGATCCCCTCATCGTCCACGTCCCCGGCCTAGCCGAGGCCGAGGCCCTGGCGGCCTCCTGGCCGGGCGCCGCCCGGAAGCTGGCCGAGGCCTTCTGGCCCGGCCCCCTGACCCTCGTCCTGCCGAAGCGCCCCGTCGTCCCCGACCTCGTCACCAGCGGCCTCCCCCGCGTCGCCCTCCGCGCCCCGGCCCACCCCGCCGCCCAGGCCCTCCTGCGGGCCTGCGGCCTCCCCCTCGCCGCGCCGAGCGCGAATCGCTTCGGCCGGATCAGCCCGACCACCGCCCGCGCCGTTGCCGAGGAATTGGGCGACGCCGTCCCCCTCATCCTCGACGGCGGCCCCTGCGCCGTCGGCCTCGAATCGACCCTCGTCGCCTTCCCCGAAGAGGGCGGCCTCCCCCTCCTCCTCCGCGCCGGGGGCCTCCCCCGCGAGGAGATCGAAGCCCTGATCGGCCCCGTCCTCCTCGGCAGCCGGGACACCGCCGAGGGCGAAGCCGCCGCCGCCCCCGGCCAACTCCCCTCCCACTACGCCCCCCGGACCCCGCTCCGCCGCATCGCCACCGCCGCCGAAATCCCCGCCGCCCGCCGCGCCGCCACCGCCCTCCTCGCCTTCGGCCCCCTCGGGGTCGAGGAGTTCGCGGGCTTCGCCGCCATCGAAAACCTCTCCCCCGCCTCGGACCTCCGCGAAGCCGCCGCCCGCTTCTTCACCCTCCTCCGCACCCTCGACCACTCCGGCGCGGAAGAGATCGCCGCCCTCCCGGTCCCGGAGACGGGCCTCGGGCTCGCCCTCAACGACCGGCTGCGAAGGGCGGCGCATCGGTAGGGGGAACTATCCCGCTATCCTAAGAAACCTATTTCCCCGCAACAGGCGTACTCGTCTGCGTGTCGAACGGGGAGGCGGGGAGGCCTTCCTTGTTGTAGAGATTGAGGGGGGGCCGGGCATAGCCGGTGTGGCCGTAGCGGACGGCCTTCGGCTGGGGTACGGCGTCGCTCCAGACCAGGACGCTATCGCCCTCGATCTGCGCCTGCGCGGGAACGAAGCGGTTGTCGGTCCCGGCCACCTCGAAGCCGACGAGGCGGTCGGCGACCGCTCCGGGGACGGCTCCCGCCGGAGCCGGGGTGACGCCGATCGCCAGGCCACTTCCGACACGGCTGAAGCCGACCCTCATCTTGCCGCCCTCCTCCTGCGCCGAGGCATAGAGCGGGCCGGAGGCTACGAGGTCTTCCCCGTAGGCGACGCGGCGGGCGAGGAGGGCCAGGCGTCGGCCCACCTCGCTTTTTTCCTTCGGATGGACGTCGTGCTCCTCACCCAGGTCGATGGTGACGGCCAAGCCGGTGTTCGGCAGGGAGAGAGTCTTCAACTGCGCATCGCGGATCGGGACGAGGTAATCTCCTTCGGCCCAGGAAGGGATCTGGACGAGGAGGAAGGGAAAATCGCCCTGGCCCCAGCGGCGGCGCCAATCGCCGATGAGGGTCTCCAGCATCTTCGCGTAAGGCTGGCCGCCGTTGTTCGATTCGCCCTGATACCAGAGGACCCCTTTCAGGCTGTAGGGGATGAGGGGGGCGATCATGCCGTCGAAGAGAATGACGGGGAACTGGGGATAGGCGTCGGGGGAGTTCGGCTTTTTCGGCTCCGGCTCCGGCGTCGCCGGGGAGCCGGGGGCCGCCTGGGCGGTCTTCTGTTTCCAGGCCTCGTGCTCCTGTTCCCATTTGGGAAGGGTCGTGGTCCGGTAGGCGTCGAGGATCGCGGCCCAGTTGTCGCGCGTCTTCTCGAACTCGGAGACGAAGCCGGAGAGCGCGGGCTCCGCCCGGGTCGCCTCCAGGCTGGTCCACGACTGGGCCGCCGTCCCTCCCCAATAGGCGCCGATGAGGCCGAGGGGCTGACCGGGCCGGGCCGCTTGGAGTTCCTTGGCAAAGAAGAGGCCGACGGCGGAGAAGCCGTTCCACCCGCCGACCTTGACGATGTTCTCCGGCGTGCAGACGACCCACTGCCCCTTGAGGTTATCGCGGACGATGTCGGCCTGGGGCTCGAAGGCGATGCGATGGGGGACGAGGAAGAGGCGGAGGCTGGGGAAGTTGAACTGCGGTACGATTGCAGCAGCGTTGGGCGCGTTGCCGATGCCGAATTCCATGTTCGACTGCCCCGAACAGAGCCAGACGTCGCCGATCAGGACGTCGGTGAAGCGGAGAGTGTTCCTGCCGCTGACCTGCACCTCCACCGGCGTCCGGGTGACGGGCAGGGGATCGAGGTCGACCCGCCATTGGCCGTTCGCATCGGCGACCGCCTTCCCCTGGCGCTCGCCGACGGTGACGGCGATTTCCTCGCCCGGATCGGCGGTGCCCCAGACGGGGAGCCTCACGTCCTGTTGGAGGACCATGTGATCCCCGAAGATCGCGGGCAGCTTCACGTCGGCCCGCGCCCCGGCGACCGCGCCCAGGCCCAGGCCTAGGAGGAGAAATAAGGCGGGGAATCTCATGCCATCCCGGGCCGCGACTACGGCTTGGCCTCCGGCGCGGGCGCGACCGCCGGGACGATCACCGTGCGGAGCACCACATGGGTGACCGGCTTCGTCAGGTTCACGCCCAGCCGCATCGGCGTCATCCCCTTGATGAGCCGGAAGCCGGTGATCGGTTCCACCTTGTTTTCGATCTGGACGCCGTCGCCCGCCCCCTCGACGGTCACGGTCGCGGCGAGGGCGTGGTTCTTCTCATAGACGAGGAAGGAGCCGGGACCGGTCTCCTTCCAGCCGGAGAGGGTGACGAGGGCGGAGCCGTAGTCGGTCGGCGCGGAGAAGTCGGCCTCGTCGACGATTTCGACCGACGGGCCCGTGCGGTTGAAGACGTAGGTGCGGACGAGGCGCGTCAGGCTCGGCACCGGGTAACTCGTCGTCAGGTCCATCTTCAGCGTGTCCTGCGCGTCGGTGAATTCGTTCCCGATGATTTTCCCGAGGGCCTCTTCGCCGGTTTTCTGAAGCGTCTTCCCGACATAGGGCACGTCGTGCCCGTAGGAATTCATCATCATGCTCTCATACCGGTGCGGGCCGAAGGTGTTGATCGTGTAATCCTCCATGCCGGGATCGAGGAGGAGCGGCACGTTGCCCTCGGCGACGACGTAGCTGCCGTTGTCGTTGTGGCCGTGCCCCTGGTAATTCCTCCCACCCTTCACCGCCATCCCGAAGGGAGGCTGCCCCGGCTGGAGGGACCGGCAGATGAGGACGTTCCCTTCCCGGAAAAAGAATCGCTTCTCCTCGTCCTTATCTGAAACCGCTCCACCGGACGATCCCGCCACGGGACTCGCGCCGAACGTCGGCAGCGGGAACCCGAAGAGGCCGAAGCCATAGAGACGGTCCCCCAGCGGGTGGGCGCGGAACATGTCGGACTTGTCGGGCTCGAATTCGCCCCCGCTCCAATCCATCCCCCAGCGCTGCTTGATGAGCTGCATCAGCGCCGAAGGCATCGAGCGCATCCGCGCGAAGGCATCGCCGAAGGCGGGGAAGACTTCCGGGACGATCCGAAAATGGGGCAGAAAGAGGGCGACCTGCCGCAGCTTCTCCCCCTCGTACAGGTTCACCTTCCCCTTGGTTTCCTGGTAGAGCGTTTCCGCCAGGCAAAGATAGGAGCCGAAGCCGTAGGCCCAATACCCGACCCCCTCGATGCAATAGCCGTCGTCGGTGAAGCCGTTCTTGTAGAATTCCATCGAGTTCAGCGCCGCCTGGACGAAGAGGGCGCGCTCCTGCGGGGAGTCGATCATCGTGAGGGCCGCGCCGACGACCCCGGAGGTGCAGACGGCGTTCCAGTTGTTCGTCCCGACCATCCAACCCCAGGACGGCTTCCCGGCGCGGACGGAGGCCTCGTAGTTGGTGAAGATCCGCTTCCGCAATTCCGTGCGGATCGCCAACCGCGTCTCCGGGCGGAGTTTATCGCCCAGCCAGTAATCGACCGTCGCCAGGTCCCACGCCCGCGCCGAGGCGGCCAGGTCGATGGCTCCCTCCAGGCCCCCGTAGGGATGGGAGACGAGGACGTGGGCGGGGACGCCCCAGCTTTTTTCCTTCAGGATCGCGTCGAGTTCGGCCTCGACCTTCGGCAGGTAGGTGCCGTCATTGAGGACGCACTCGGCCACGGTGAAGGCGATCAGGCGCGTCGTCCGCTTCTGGAACGGCTTCTCGTACGTGTCCCGCATCCCCGTCTTCAGCACTTCGTTGAACAGCGCGTCGGTCAGTTCCGGCGTCGGCTCCGTCGCATCCTGCGCCGCCTCCTTCACTTCGGCCTGGAAGGCGGGGAATTTCGCCGCCTGGGCCCAGGCCGCCCGGTCGGTGATCGGGGCGCCGACGCCGGTCGGCTTTTCGGGGAGCCAGGCCGCGATGCGGTCGATCTGTTCGGCCGTCGGAACGGGGAGGACCGGGGGTTCGTCGGCCCGCATCGGGGACGGTGAGGTGAGAAAAATCAAAGCCGCCGCCGCTGCCGTTGCTCGATGAAACATAAATGAAAAAAAGGAAGAGGCTCCCCACCCCCTGCCGCGCCGTCTTCGTTTCCGGCCAGGGGAGGGCGGGGGTGTCCCGTGAAGCCTATCTAAGCCCGGCAGACTTGGCGACGCCGCACAACGATCAGGAGCGCCACGGTTCCCAGGGAGAGGAGCACCAACGGGGAGGGCTCCGGCACGGCGACGGCAGTGAACGAGAGGACACCGCTCGAACTGAGGGTCGCCGTGTAGTCCGCCGTGTCGTAGCCGGTGATCGTCAGGCCCGAGACACTACTGCCGCTGGCAAAGCCGTTGAAGAGCGTGTAGCTGCTCCCATATCCCGCAAAGCCCGTCCCCAGCGTCAGCGACAGGGTGCCGCCGGAGATCGTGAACGTCCCCGTGCCGCTCCCCACGATCGAGTCGTAGGTGGCGTCGGAGGCCGTGCCGACGTTGAAGACGAGGGTGCCGCCCGTCATCGTGAAGTTTTGGTTGGCGGACAGGGTCAACGTCGCCGTGGTCGTCGTCCCGTCGAGGTCGAGGCCACCGGAGGAGAGCGTCACGCCGCCCCCCGTCGTCAGGGCGGTCTGGGCGACCTTCAGGAAGCCGTTTTGCACCGCGAGGGCTCCGATCGTCCGGTTCGAGACGAGCGTCGCCTCGCTGGCCGAGGTGGCAGAGCCGCTGTAAAGGAACGTCGAGGTCGCCGCGATCGTGCCGGTGCCGCTGAGGGTGTTCGCCGTGGCGTTCCCGCCCGTCGCCTGCAATGTGACGTTCCCCGAAATATTCGTCGTCGAGGCCGAGACCGAGCCCGTGTTGAAGTTGAACGACTGTGCCTTGACCGTACCGTTCCCCTGGATCGTCCACGATGTGCTGTAGCCCGAGGTCGACTGACCACCGCTGAAGACGAAGCCGTTGGTCATGGAGGTGGCGTCGAGGGTGTATCCCGTCGAGGTGCCCGTATCGATGATGTACTGGGCGGCGGTGGCGGCACTGTAATTGGCAGCCAGGACGGTCGTCGAGGAAGAAGAGCTGAGCGTGAGGTTGCTCCCGAGGAGGAGTTCGACGGGCTGATTGGCGGCGGACTCCAGGAAGGTCAACGTGGCGATCGTTCCCCCGGTCGAGGTGATCGTCTTCACCGCCGTCGAGGTGTTTCCGCTGGCCCGCAAGGTCAGGTTCCCGATGTTCGCTGCCCCGAGCGCCAGGGACTGGTTGCCCGAGGTCCCGGTGGAGAAGAGGGAGGTTATGATGTTGCTGCTGATCGAGGTCAGGCCGACGAAACTATTCGTCGTCCCCGAAAGGACGAGGGAGGCCTGCCCGTAGCCCAGTCCCGACCCGATGGCGATCGTCCCCCCACTGGCGGTGAAATTGCCGCTCACATTGAAGCGATTGTCCGTGGAGAGGCCGGTGGTTCCGCTCAACGGGGTGGCACCGAGGACCAGGGTGCCGCCGCTCATGGTAAAGGTGCCGCTCTCATACGTGTTGGAGGACGACGTCGAGTAGGTTCCCCGCTCGGCATTGAACGTGCCGCCGGTCATCGAAACATTGCCGGAGATCGTCGCCGCCGAGGACGAGGCCGCCAGATCGACCATCCCTCCGCTGGCCACGTTGAGGGTGCCGCCGCCGTTGCCGACGATGAACTTGATTCCGTAGGCCGTCGTCGGATCGACGTAGAGGATGCTGGTGCCTGCGCTGGCGCTGACCGTCACGTTGCTGGAGACCGTGAAGGTGCTCGACGTCGCGCTCGACGAGTTCTGGAGTACCAGTTCGTTGACTCCCCCGCTCACTTCGATGAACCCCAGCGTGCCGAGCGAGGCCGAGGCCCCCGCCAAGTCGTAGGTCGTCGCGCGGGTCGTTCCGGAAGAGACGTCGCCTAGGTAGGCGGTGTCGCCGGAACCGGGATAGGTCGATCCGGAACCGGTGACGACGGTCCAGTTTCCCGACGTCGCCCACGAGCCGCCCGCCGTCGAGCTGGCCCAGGTGTAGGTCGTCTGCGCTCGGGCCCCCAGCGGGACGGACAGGATGAGCAGAGCGATTAACGCTGCACAGAAAGTTGCGGCGCGGGGATTTTTCATAAAAGGTCTTTCGAGCAATTGGGCTATCCCCACAGTAAGAGGGGGTTGGGCTTGCCGGAAGGGATTTGGAATGCCATTAGTAGCATTGTGAAAGGGCGGGTCATCTTACGCGACGTGGCAGAGAAGGCGGGGGTCCATCTGACCACCGCCGCCCGGGCGATGAAAAACGATCCACGCGTCCGGCCGGAGACCCTGGAACTCGTCCAGGGCCTCGCCAGGAAGATGGGCTACGAGGTCGATCCGATGCTGACCGCGCTGAGCGCCTACCGCACCGCGAAGCGGCCCGCCCAATACCACGGCACCGTCGGCTGGATCACCAATTACCCGACGCGGGACGGCTGGCGGCGGCACGAGGCCTTCCGCCTCTATCGGGAAGGGGCGGCCGAATCACTGGCCCGCCAGGGTTACCAGATGGAGGATTTTTGGCTTCAAGAACCGGGCCTCACGGCGCGGCGGGCCAGCCAGATCCTCCACAGCCGGGGCATCCGGGGCCTCCTCCTCTGCCCCCTCTCCGTCAGCTACGGTCACCTGAGCCTCCAGTGGGACCGCTTCGCCGCCGTCACCTTCGGCTACACGCTGCTGCGGCCCGAACTCCACTCCGCCACCGCCGCCCATTACCACAGCATGCAGGTCTGCGTACGGAAACTGCGCCAGCTCGGCTGCCGCCGCATCGGCCTCGTCGCGCCGAAGTGGATCGACGACCGGATGCACCGGATCTGGTCGGCCGCCTATCAGACGCAACTGCCCAAGATGCCGGGGGAAAGGCCGCTGCCCACCCTCTCCCTCGACGAATCGCTGGAACGCGACGATGTTTCCCAAAGGAAACTCTTTTTCAAGTGGTTCCGCGCCCATCGTCCCGACGCGGTCATCGCCTTCTGGGGGAGCTTCTGCGGGTGGCTCAGGGACGAGGGCTTGCGGGTACCGGGGGAAGTCTCCTTCGTTTGCCCCATCCTCCAGGAATCGGAGCGGGATGACTCGGGCATCGTCGAGCCGTCGCGGGAGATCGGAGCCGCCGCCGCCGACTTCCTCGTCGGCATGCTCCACCGGGGCGATTACGGGATACCGCGGATGCCGCAGCAAATCCTGCTGAAGGGGAAATGGAACCCGGGCAGGACGGCGGGACGCCGCGCCCCGGCTACTCGCTGACGGCCTCCAGTTGCCGGTCGACGATCTCCCCGGTGTAGCGGTCGATGGCGAGGTGGAGCCAATAGCGCCGTTCCCCCTCGACGAGGAAGTTTTCCGGCGCCGTCGTCCCCGCGGGGTACCGCCCCGACTGGGCGACGATGTCGATCATCAGGTTCCACGTCCGCGTGTTCGCCGACTCGGCGAAGGCGCGGACGACGGCTTCCCGTTCCGTTTTGATGCCGCCCGACGAGACTGCGCTGAGGCCGCTCACGCCGCTGTTCGTCCCCATGAAGCGGGTGACGATGTCGGAACGGCTGACGAAGGGGTTATTGGTGGCGATGTTGCGGAAGGAGGTCGCCACGGTGGAGGCCGTCGAGGCGGCCAGGCTGGGGCTGTTGTTCGTGGCAGCCAGGTTCGCCCCGCTCAGCAGGGCCTTCAGGACGGGGAGCGGCGCGGTGTTCGGATTGACGTGCCCGGCGACCGTCGTCCCTTCCGAGAGGCTGAAGAGGTCGAGGAGGGCCGCGTCGGGACTGTCGCCGGAGAAGAAGTTGAGCGTCCGCCACGGCATGTCGCGGAAGGCGTAGCCCATCTCCGCGACCGAGACGAAGGGCCGGTTGAGGAGGGCCGGCCGGGTCGTGTTATCGCCCGTGTAGTACGGCAGATGGCTGGAATTCACGGAATTCGCGGCATAGGCGGCATCGCCCAGCCGCTGCGTCTTGTCCATGTCGGCATAATAGGCGGGGAGGCCGGACGAGCCGGTGCTCAGGCTGGTGTTCGTGTTGGCCGCCCACATGTGGAGGTAGTAGGGGGTCAACCGGGACGTCCCGGCAAGGCCCAGCGGCAGATTGGAATAGGCCTGGCTGTAGTAGGTGGGATTGCTGCCGGAAGCGGGCATGAGGCTGCTGCCCGCGACCATGGGGCTGGCACCCGCCGTTCCCCAATTCAAGTAGCGCGGATCGAAGAAACCACACGCGTAACCCCACCGGGAGGTGCGGGGATCGGGTTTGGTGTAGGCGAAGCTGTTGGCGGAGTTGTCGGTCGTCGGAAACGTCCAGTATCCCGTGGTGAGGCCCCAGGAAAGGGCCGTCGTCCCTGAGGTCGAGGGCTCCAGCCCGGCGAGCGTGCTGTAGGTGTGGTATTTCCCGTTCCATTCGAATTGGAGGGGCCAGACCGCCGTCTGCGAGATCATGCACTCCCAGCCCGAACTGTTGCTCCCGCTGGTGGTTAAGGGCCAGGACCAGACCGCCGGCCACGTCCTGGCCGCGCCGGAAGAAGAAGCCTTGCCGACGGTCGGAAGGCCGACCGAGGGCAGCACCAGTCCGGCGATGGTTTTGTTGTAGTCCGCCCCGCTGGGACTCGAATTGCTGTTGAGGACGTAGTTCGTCGGGAGGGAGGGACTGGCCGACGTCTGGGTGTAGATGAGGGCCGGTTCGCGGTAGTCGGTGGCCTGGGCGGTGAAGGGAATGACGCCCGCATTCGTGACGGCCGCGCTGTTGAAGTAGGTGGTGTTTTGGACGACCCAGCGGGTCGTCCCCTGGCCGTCCGCATAGACGATCTGGACTTGGTAGTAGTCTCCCGCATAGGGGGCGATGCAGAAATTGCTGGGACGCGTGGCGGCAGGGGTATTGCCCAGATTCTGGTGGGGATTCCACAACTCGTGATAGATCATCGGCGTGACGACGGTGCTCGACGCCGTCGTCGTCGCGGTGCCGCTCGACCCCGAGGAGACCGCCAGCGAATAGGTCTTGAAGAGGGCCTTGTTGTAATAGGGCAGGTCCTCGATGCCGAAGAAGTTGAAGCCGTTGAAGGTGATCGTCGTCGGCACACTGTCGGAGTCCCATTGGTCGATGACATTCGCCCCGATCCGGATGATCTGATAGGGGAGGATCGCATCGGGATCGGGATACGACGGCAACGCACCGGCCCCCAAATAGTCCGCCCGCCCGCCGAGGGTCCCGCCCGTACCGGCCCGCCCCAGGCCGAGGGAACCCGAAAGAATGCCCGCCTGGAGGAGCTCGAAGAAATTCGGGTCCCGCTGGAGGGAAGCGATCTCGTCGAGGGTGAGGATGCGGCCGGTCACGCCGCCGTAGTTGTAGGCCGTGGTCGGATAGCTCCAATGGCGGTAGAGACCGTCGGAGGCGTCTTTCCCGGTTTCGACGTAGTCGAGGCCGAAGTATTTCTGGATCGCGGTCTTGTTCTGCTGCCACGTCGCATCGTTGGTCGTCGCCTCCAGGAGGGCCAGCTTGTCGAGCGGGAAGCGGTATTTGACGAACGGCTCCCCCGCGTTGCGGACGAGGCCGGCGTTGTTCGTATACGTCGTCTGGATCCGGGGGTTCAGGATGAAGACATTGGCGTTGTAGTTGGTGAGGTTGCCGGTGATGCCATTGTAGGAATAGGCGAGGGTGCTCAGCTTCGTCGTCGTCCCGTATTGATGACTGAGGTAATCGAAGGGGGTCCCGGCGGCATTCGTGGCGTCCGCAGCAGGGCCCCAGACGGGGCCGTTCAATTCCCGGCTGAAGGTGGTCAGGTAGGGGAGGGCGGCGGCCCACTTCGTGTAGCCGGGCTGGGTGGTGAATTTGATGAGTTCCTGCCGTCCCAGGAAGGCCGTGTCCCCCTGGGCGACCCGGAGGAAGCCGTTGGTCGCCCAGTTCGTGACGTAGGCCGCATAGCTCGCCGTGTTGGCCGTGTTGCGCCAGGCGACGAGGGCGTTGACGTCGGAGGAGGTGAGGGCGTTCGTCAACTGGGTCAGGTCGGCCCAGGGCAGGAGGCCCTTGCTGCCGGCGGAACCGCTTGCCGCGTTCGGATAGCCGGCGACGTTGACGTCGAGCAGGCCGCTGGTGTCGTAGACGACGTAGGCGTAACGCCCCAGAACGCCGTTCTTGTTCCCGAGGGCGCTGGAGAGGTCTCCCCCGGTCGGAATGACGGGGCCCTGGCGCCCCAGCAATACCCAGGTCGGAATGGGGAAATGGTTCGTCGCGGTACCCGGGACCAGCTGGGGCAGGTCCCAGCGCCGGAGGCTGACGCTGCGGCCATTGAGGGAATTGGAGGTCGTCAGCACGGAGGCGGCGAAGTTCGTCCCCAGGCGGGTCGTGGTCGTGTAGAAGGGCGCGCCCGGCTTGCTGACCTTCACGATGAGCTGAAGAGCGGGGTCGGTCGAAAGATTGCTCATCCGTTCCGGCATCGTGGCTGCTCCCGTGAGCGGGCGGTAGACGGGGTAGTTCGTACTCTTCGGCAGCGTACTGTTGAGGGTGTTGGCGGTGCTGTTGATCGCGATGGAGTTGGTCGATTTGGCCGGATCGGCGATCTCCGCCTGGAGCTGGCTGACGATCTGCGCCAGGGCGCTGCCGGCGATCTGGTCGGCCTGGATACCCCGGCTATAACCCTCCGTCGATTGGCGATCCTTTGAAACAACGCTGACGAAGGAGACCAGCAGGACCGTCAGCAGGGAGAGAAGCGCAAGGGTCGTAACCAGGGCCACGGCCTTTTCCGGGGAGGCGGGAGAGCGTGAAGCGGCAGGAGTCACAAACAATCGCAATGCTATTTTAAGGGAGCGAAAGCGCAAACACGCCTTCTGCTTAGGTAGGTTCCGAAAGAAGGGTGAAAGGCTTCGGGCGGCAGGGAAAGGCCCCCGCAATGCTTTCAATAGCATCGCCGGCGGCGGGAATGCTATTGGAAGCATTCCGGACCGCTTCCGGCAGGGGGACGGGCGGCGTAAGAAAGAGGCAGACCCAAGGCCCCCCACGACCGCGCTGCCGCCTCGGCGGCCCCGCCCCGGAATCATCCCCTCCCCATGAAAACCCACCTCCTCTGCCTCCTCGACCAGATGTACTGGGAGCACGTCTACGGGCAGCCCGAGCGCGAGCGCCTGGCCGGGTTGGCGTCGACCCCGCCGCGCTTCCACACGAAGGAATCGATCCTCCGGCATCCCGAAGACCTGGCCCGGGCCGAGGTGATCCTCTCCGGCTGGGGCATGCCCCGCTGCGACGAGGCCTTCCTCGCCGGGGCGCCCCGCCTCAAGGCGATCTTCCACGCGGCGGGCAGCGTCCGCCCCTTCATCGACGACGCGGTGTGGCGCCGGGGCATCGTGGTCAGCAGCGCCAACGGCGCCCTCGCCATCACCGTCGCCGAATACACCCTCGCCCAGATCCTGCTCAGCCTGAAAGTGATGTGGCGGCAGGCGGCCGACATGCGCGCCACGCGGCGGCACCACCGCCAGCCGTTGCCCGGGATCTACGACAGCGTCGTCGGCCTCGTCTCCGTCGGCGCGGTGGCGCGGCACCTCCTCTCCCTCCTGCGCCACTTCGACCTGCGCGTCGTCGCCTACGATCCCTTTCTCCCGGAAGAGGAGGCGTGCCGACTCGGCATCGAGCTGGTCTCGCTGGAGGAACTCTTCGAGACCTCCCACGTCGTCTCCCTCCACACCCCGTGGCTGCCGGAAACGGAGGGGATGATCCGGGGCCATCACTTCGCCCGGATGCGGCGGGATGCGACCTTCATCAACACCGCGCGCGGGGCCGTGGTGAACGAGCCGGAGATGATCGACGTCCTCCGGCGGCGGCCCGATCTCCAGGCCCTCCTCGACGTGACCCACCCGGAACCGCCCGCGGACGATTCCCCGCTCTACGAGCTGCCCAACGTGATCCTGACCCCCCACATCGCCGGAGCCCTCGACGGGGAATGCCGCCGCCTGGGCGCCATGGCCATCGACGAATTCGAGCGCTACCTCAACGGCGAACCCCTTCAGGGCGAGGTCCGCGAGGCGATGATGGCGACGATTGCCTGAGAAGGGCCTATCCGAATAACTCCCGCTTGAAGAGTTCCACCGTCAGCTCCCATGCGATGCGCGTGGCGGCGGCATCGTAGCGCGGGCCCTCGTCGCGGGCGAAGGCGTGGGCGGCGTTGAACTCGTGCCACTGGAAGGTTCGCCCTTTCTCCGCCAGGGTGTCGTAAATCAACCGCCGTCCTTCACCCGGCACATGAGGGTCC
>CAISZB010000453.1 GCA_903889845.1 uncultured Verrucomicrobium sp.
ACCTTCGTCTTGGCTTCCTTGCGGAGGCGGCTCTGCTTGATCTGCACGTTGCCGATGAAAACGACGTCCTTCACGAGGGGCTTCGGCTGGACGACGACGATGACCTTCACGCCGTCGCCGAGGGGCTCGTCGGTGATGCGCAGGTTGACAAAGAGGCCGGTCGCGTAGAGGTTCTTCACGTCCTCCTCGACGGCCGCCGGGGAGTAGGGCTGGCCGACGGTGGTCCGCATGTTCGAGAGGATCACGCTCTTGTTGACCGAGGGCTGGCCGTTGGCGTAGATGACCTCGATCTCCTTGACGGAGGGGCCGTAGTCCTTCTGCTTGAGGGAACCGCTCGACTCGACGACTTTCTTCTCCCCTTCGGAGACGTCGGGAACCTTGAGTTCCTGCTGCGGGGCGGCGGCGGCAGGGGCGGGCGCGGGCGACGCAACCGCAGAGGCTGCGGGGGCGGAAGCCGCAGGCGTGTCCTGGGCCGAAACGGAGGCCAGGCCAATCGTCCCGAGAACGACCAATGAAAGAGAAAGAAAAAGGAGCGATCCGCTTTTTACGCTAAAACGCTGTAAAAGCTGCTCTTTATGACTGATGATGTGCACGTTATCGTTCCTATGTTTCCGCGCCCGACAGAGTGCGGCTCGTGGGATGCTGCTGGCGAAGAGGCCTTTCGTCAAGGGAAAGTACGGCCCTTTATGCCGCGGATAGGCTAACTCCCCGTCCTTCACGGCCTTGGATAAAAAAAATCCCGGTGCGGGACGATTTCCCACACCGGGATTTTTAAAATTCCGAAAATAAGGCCGGTTATTCGGCCTTTTCAGCCTTCCGGGGCTTGCGGGCGGCACCCTTCTTCCCCTTCCCCTCTTCCTCCTCGGAAACCTCGGGGGCGGGAACAACAACGTTCACCTTGAGGCGGGCCGAGACCTCGGAGTGGAGGGCGACGACGATCTCATGGTCGCCGGTATCCTTGATCGGCTTTTCGAGCTTGAGCGCCTTGCGATCGACCTCGAAGCCCTCGGCCTTGAGTTTTTCGAGGATGTCGTGGGCGGTGACGGAGCCGAAGACCTTGTCCTGGCCCTGACCGGCGGTCAGGGTGAAGGAGAGCTTGAGCTTGTTGATCTTGCCGGCGACTTCCTGGGCGGCGTTCAGCTCCTCGGCCTCGCGCTGGGCGCGCTTCTGGCGGAGCTGCTCGATCTGGCGCTTCGTCGCCGAGGTGGCGAGGACGGCGTGTCCCTGGGGGACGAGAAAATTCCGGGCATAACCGGGACGGACCGAAACGACGTCGGCTTCCGCACCCAGCTTATCGATCTTGGTCTTCAACAGGACTTCAACGGGCATAATGGTTCCTTCGTAAAATGGAGGGGGTTTACTTTCCCAAAAAATCAGAGGGCGTCAACCTTTTATATCCGGGGGATAGAGGAAACTACGTCGCGACCCACACAGGCCGCCCCCGGTTCCGAAGGACGGCCCGCGAAGCAAACAAAAAAGGCCGGACTTTCGTCCGGCCTTTTTTGTACCCTCCCCCTGGATCTCTAGAACGGTTCTGTGGTGTTGCCGCAGCAACGAATAATCACAAGGCATTTTTCAATAAATTGTTAGAGATAATTTATCTCTGAATATGTGAACTTTTGTTTCTTTAAAAGGTTATCGAAGCGTTTCAGTTCCGCAGGAAGTGAAACGCTTCGATAACAAGCAGGAGGTCTGGAGGAAATATCTTTCCTCCAGTTCTTCCTTCCTCTCTTCGACGCATCTTCAATGCGGGACTACTTCATTAGGCAAACAATTAAGCGCTCTTTGAATGCGCAGAGCGGTCGTTAACAAAATGTTTAACTGCCCGGCCTCTATCTTCTGAACCGTCCGAATATTCAAATCCACCAACTCTGCTAGTCGTTCTTGAGAAATCTTCTTTCCTGTCCTTAACCGCCGGATATTGCCACCGTAGATGGCTAGATAGCTTTTCTCGCTTTTGGTCAAAGACACGCCCTATTACGCCGTTATTTGGATTTGACCGGAACGGCGTAATGGGGCGTAATCGATTCTAATGAAGCTCGAGCTTGAAACCGCTGCTGAGCTCGATTTTTGCCTTCGCGAGCTCAGTGAAGCAACGGGACGGCCTATTCCTCTACTTGCCTTGGATTGCCTAGAAGCTGAGGTGCTAGGTCAACTGGCATTCCTTCGTCGCAAAAGAATCAATCAGACCAAGAAGCGCCCCCAATCAAGCACTTCGGCGACATCTCCCTCCCCTTCGAAAACGGGAGAATGAGCAGCTTATGCCCGCGATCCTGCACACCTCACTCTTCAATTGGATCGCGACGGAATCGGCATCGGTCAACCTTGCATAAGGAGGATGGTTCCGTTGAAGAAAAGCTCCAAATAAACGGGTTGGGAGGCCGGAAGCTATCGATCTTCAACGGCAAGCGCCATCACCCCTTAGAATATCGACCCACTGGACTCTCTGCATGAAGGAGTCATAGACGATGCCCTGCAACTGGCGATAATCGCTCCCCACATTCACGCAATGCATCCCTCCGAATATTCCTTCTGCCGGGAGATGCGTATGGCCGCAGACCAGCAGCTCGATCCGCTCTGCCCTCCCCTTCAGCAAGAGCTCTAGGCCGAGCAGAGCATTCCCTGAGTATGCCCTGAAGAAATCGGGTTCGTGGCCGTTCAGTTCATGGAACGGAATGGTATGCAACGCGACCAAGACCCGGCCTCCCCTCACAATTGCCTCATCGATTCTCCCAACGATGGCTCCTCTCTGAAGCCTTGCCTCTTCAAACAACGATTTGCCAGAGGGCATTTTTACGACGTCTTGCCACATCCCTCGTTTCCCAATCATGCCGCCTAGGAGGTAGTCTTCCTCAGTTATCGGGATTGCTGATCCCTCGTCCGATAAAATGGTCTGCATGGCGAAACCGAGGTCGTAATGACCATAGCCTCCCACGATGGTCACATCTGCGAGATCGAGGTTCCTCTCGTCGAGGAGAATGACCCCCGCCTCGTCGCATAGGGGCTTCCAGTGGCGGAGGGTGAGATCTTCGAAAGTGAGTCTGTCCCGTCGTTCAGGATGCCTCCAGAAGTCGTGGTTCCCCAGGGCGACGGCGATGGGGACCCCCTCGCCGGCCAGCCGCCGGAGTTCGGCGGGCACCGTGTCGTTGCCTAAATCACCGCAAACAACGATCGCCGTGATTTCGTTTCGTTTAAGGAATGCTTTGAAGTCATTTTCCTTCAGAGACACTTCCAATGGCCGCCAGTGAAGATCAGCCAGAAAAAGAATCCTCACACCGCCCCTCCTACGATCGCGGTTCCGGCTTCGACGTCGACGACGACGTGGCGCGGGGCGGCAGATCCGAAATCGCAGCCCGGATTAATGCAAAGGGTGGAATTGAGGCGCGAGGAAACCCCGTGGCGCAAGGGAGCGGCGTGATGATGTCCGGAAAGGAGAATGTCGGGGGAAAACCGTTCGATCCAGGATCGGATGAAGTCGCTGCCGCACGGAACCCCACCGTCTCCTTCTGAGATCGGAAGGCCGCTCGGCGGTTCGTGGGCCAGGATAATCCAGGGAGCTTTGACTCGATCCCTCGCTGAGGCTCCTTCGTCGAGGGCACACAGGCACGCCCGCATCCAAGGATCGGTTTGATGGATGCCGTCGGGAAGGCTGGTGACAATGAAAGGGGCCCCCTTCCTGGTTTGAAAGCATTTGGTTTCAAGGTCCCCGACTACGGAAGGATGCCGAAGGCGGTCGGTCCAGCAGCCGCCAGGGGGAAGAGCCGAGGGATAGTCGAAGCTCCAGCGGGAGGTGTCGTGGTTGCCACTGCACCATGCCAGCGGGGTGCCGAATCGGGCGGCGTCGGCGATCCAGTCCCGGACAAAGTCTTTCTGCCTAGGCCAGTCGTTCCCCGACATGTCGGTGAGGTCGCCAGGCAGGGCGACGAGGTCGTAGCGGGGAATCCTCTCCGCGGTCCAGGCGTACCAGTCTCTCACGCCGTGCAGGTCGCCGAGGACGAGGAGAGACATGAAAAGAGACTAGGCTAGTCGAAAAACATAGTCCAATGGGCTTTGGGAAATGCCGCCCCGGAGAACCAGCCAATGAGATAAACCCCGGAAACAATCCCGCAGAGAACAAGGTAGAAGACAAAGCCTTGCTTGATGTGATTCCTTTCGTGCGGATACGCCTTGGCGTGGAGAGCGGCAAAGCCGCCCCAAAGCAGAAGGTCTATCAGGGCGGGCGGCAGCCACCGCGACATCAAGCCGGAAGGCGCGTATCCGACCAGGCAAAGCGCCGCAATTCCCGGAGAAAGCACGGCGACGACAGCAACGTAGAGGGCGAGGATGCCCAAAATCACATAGATAGCGACGATCTGGAACGAATGCAGTCCTTGGGATCGCGATTGGCCGATGGCTTTACCGGCGAATTGATTCTGCCAATTCAGGAAGTCGGCTGTTTTCCTCCGGTTAATTTCAGCCGAAATCTGCCCGTTCAGCTCGCTGACCGAATGGCGGAGCGCATCAAAATCCGGATTGCTCACGTGTTTTCCCTCCCTTGCAGGAGATCATGTCCGGCCTCGCCGCCCACACGACTCAGCCTTGCGCCGATCTCCATTTGTTTCCCCATAGGGAACATAAGATGCCGAGGCGATTGGTAAGGTCAAGTTCCCGATGGGGAACGAAGGAAAATCCCGGAAAACGGCTCGCCGACGCTTTCGCAACTGCGTGGGCCCCGCCGTGAGACGGCTTCGGACCGCAAAGGAATGGACGCAGGCGGATCTTGCGGTGAAGCTGCAACTGGCCGGTTTGAACCTCGACCGCATCGACGTCGCCAAGATCGAAGGCCAATTCCGGTCGGTCTACGACTTCGAGCTCTTCGTTCTGGCTGCGGTTCTGGAGGCGGATCCGATGGAACTGCGCCCGGGAACACCGAAGCTGAAAAACGACCTATAAAAGGCGGTCGAAAAATGAGACAGTGAGCGGGGCGGTCGAAAAGTGAGACATCCTATAAAAAGAAAGGATGTACATGGAGATGGACTTGTGGACGCGAGTGCGTCGGCGGGTGTTGGTGGAGAGCGAGCCCAAG
>CAISZB010000454.1 GCA_903889845.1 uncultured Verrucomicrobium sp.
AGCCGGGCGAGGCGTTCCAGGCCCCGGAGGCGGTCCTGGTCTACTCCGCCGAGGGCCTAGACGGGATGTCCCAGGTTTATCACGCCCTCTACCGGGAGCGGCTGGCCCGGGGCGCGTGGCGCGACCGGGAGCGGCCCATCCTCATCAATAACTGGGAGGCGACTTACTTCAACTTCACCGCTGCGAAGCTCGAAGCCCTGGCCAAGACTGCGAAGAAGGCCGGGATCGAACTCCTGGTCCTCGACGACGGTTGGTTCGGCAAGCGCGACGACGACACCACCTCCCTCGGCGACTGGACGGTCGACCTGAAGAAGCTGCCAAAGGGCCTGACCGATCTCTCCGCCCGCATCCACAAGACCGGCCTCAAGTTCGGCCTCTGGTTCGAGCCGGAGATGATCTCTCCCGAGAGCGAACTCTACCGCGCCCATCCCGACTGGTGCATCCACGCGCCGGGACGGAGCCGGACCCCGGCCCGCAGCCAGCTCGTCCTCGACCTTTCCCGGAAGGACGTCTGCGACTGGATCGTGAAGACCGTCGGCGGCATCCTGCAGGAGGCGAAGATCGATTACGTGAAGTGGGACATGAACCGGCACCTGACGGAACTCGGCTCCGCCCTCCTCCCCGCCGACCGTCAGGCGGAGACGGCGCACCGCCATATCCTGGGCCTCTACGGCGTCCTCGACCGGCTGACGAAGCGGTTCCCGAAGGTCCTCTTCGAAGGCTGTTCCGGCGGCGGCGGCCGCTTCGACCCCGGTATCCTCCACTACATGCCGCAGACCTGGGCCAGCGACAACAGCGACGCGATCACCCGGCTGAAGATCCAGTACGGGACGACCCTGGCCTATCCCTCCAGCGCGATGACGGCCCACGTCTCGGCGGTGCCGAACCATCAGGTGGGGCGGGTCACGCCGCTCAAGACGCGCGGCGACGTCGCCCTGGCCGGGGCCTTCGGCTACGAGCTCGACCTCGACGCCCTCACGGCGGAGGAGCGGAAGGAGATCGCCGGGCAGGTCGCCTTCTGCAAGCGCCACCGGAAGCTGATCCAATTCGGGAAGCTCCACCGCCTCGCGAGTCCGTTCGAAGGGAACAGCGCGGCGTGGATGATTGTCTCCTCGGACCAGAAGGAGGCATTGGTGTGGAATATCGACGTCCTCAACCCGGCCAACCCGGCGCGGAGGTTCCTCCGTCTGCGCGGCCTCGATCCGAAGCGTGATTATCAGGTGCAGGCGCAGCCGACGGGGAAGAAGGAGGTCTTCGGAGGGGATTTCCTCCACGGGCTGGGGCTGCCGATTCCGCTGCAGACGCACGATTTTCAGAGCACGCTGTGGGTGGTGAAGGCGGGGTAGGGGGGCGAAGGGCCGCCCCCTCTACCGCGTCCCCCCTTAGATGTTCAGTCCCGCCGAGAGGCGGTGTGGATTGGATTTAAAGCGGCGTAACCCGCAGGGCGGGAGGGCTTTTTCTCTCCCCCGTTGTTGGTTGCCTCCCGGCCATGCAGATTAGTTTCCCCTTTCCTTTTTAT
>CAISZB010000455.1 GCA_903889845.1 uncultured Verrucomicrobium sp.
ACTGTGAGGTGAGGTCCCCCGGGAACTGGCAGATGAACTTCACGAAGACCGTCATCCAGACCGATTGGACCAGCGCGAGGCCCAGGACGAAGGTCGACTTCGCCAGGAGGTAACTCCCCGGGCGGAGTCCGGCCAGCTTCTCCTTCTCGAAGAGGAGCCGCTCCCCGGCCACCTCCCGCGCCCCGTTGTTCGACCCCATCAGCCCCAGCAGCACCACCTGGAACATGACGAGACCCGACATGAGGCCCCCCACGCGGGCCGCCTCCTGCGTGTAATCGACCGCCTCCCGCAGCTGCGTCATCACGTCGCTGCCGGAGTTCATGCTCAGGTTCTTGATGTCGGGCAGCCCGTGCCAGGCGAAGATCACCACCAACCCCGGGAAGGCCAGGATCAGCGCCAGTTGGAGCCAGCACTGGGACTGAACCTTGAAGAAAATCGCGATCCGCCGCAGGAGGACGAAGACATATTGCGTCACCGCGCCCGGACGCTTCAGCGCAGCGACCTCCGGGACCGGCTTGGCGGGCTGGCTCATGCCTCCTCCTTCGTCTCGTCGGACTTGTCCTCGGCCCCGGCTTCGGCTGGCGGCTCTTCCCGCACCTCGCCTATCCCCTCCAACGCCGCGGCGACCTCGGCGGCGTAGCGCCGCCAGACCGTGGCCCACTGTTCCGGCTCATAGTCGGCCAGGCGGTTGAAAACCCCCTCGTGGTGGGCGATGCCGAAGTAGTCGGTCAACTCGTTCCCCTTCCCCAAAAAGACGAGCCGCCCCTGGAAGAGGACCGCGACCCCGTCATAAAGTTCCGCCTGGCGGAGGCTGTGGGTGACACTCAAGACAAGACGGTTCGCATCGTGGGCCAACCCGGCGAGGAGGGCGACGATCTCGTCCTCGGAACGGGGATCGAGGCCGCTCGTCACCTCGTCGCAGAGGAGGATCGCCGGATCGCTGATCAGCTCCAGCGCGAGGGCCAGCCGCCGCCGCTGCCCGCCGGAGAGGACCCGCACGGGCCGGTCGGCAAAGGGGGTGAGGCCGGTCTCCCTCAGGACCTTCTCCCGCCGCGCCTTCCTCTCCGTCGCGGAGAGCCCCGCGACGCGGAGCCGGACGGCGTAGCCGACGCTCTCATCGACCGTCAGCGACTCGTGCGCGATGCTGAACTGAGGGACGTAAGCCAGTTCCCCGACGGAGAAATCGCCCTCCTTGTCGAGGTCGCGCCCGCGCCAAAAGATCGCCCCCGCCGTGTTCTCCAGCAACCCGGCGACGGTCTTGATGAGCGTGCTCTTCCCACACCCAGAGGGGCCGATCACCGCCCAGAACTCGCCGGGCCGGAAGCGGGCGGAGACCGCGTCGAGGAGGAGCCGGGGGCCGTCGTCCCCCTCGATTTGGATCGATACGTCGCGCAGTTCGAGCATGGGGGGGAAAGGCAGGCCGCTGCGCGGACGGGGATTATTGGATGACCAGCGGCCCCGTCGCCGTGGTGTAGGTGCCGCCCTGCCCGCTCTCCCAGGCCGAATCGGCGCTGCGGTAGATGTCGTAGACTTCCTTCGGCGTGGCGACGCGGTACTCGATGGTATGGGCGTGGGTCGCCTCGGGATACTTCTTGATCACCATCGTCGAGGCCATGTCGCTGACCGTGTCGGCCCCGCCGACGACAGAGGCGGCGTGATTGGCCGCTTCCTGGACCTTGTCCTGAAGGGCGCCGATCGCCGTCTGAGGCGCCGTGTTCCCGCCCGCCGCCTGGATCGCGTGCTCGATGGCGTAGATGCGGATCGAGTTGTTCCCCGTCGTGTCGATCACCAACTCCGTGACCCGGAAGCCCCCCTCCACCGTGTAGCGGGAGAAACTGACCGAGGTCACCTGCTGGGTGCGGACCTTCACCGTCCCGCCCGGCAGATTGGCGATCCAAAGCCACTTGGGAGGCGCCGGCGCCGCCGAATCCTGGGCCACCGCCCCCGCCGACACACTCACCGCCAGGGCGACGACGATAAAAAGAGACTTCATGAGGAGGAAATTCCGGAATCGACCCCGCCCTCGGGCAGGATCTTCTTGGAGAGCCGGGCGATGCCGTCCTGGGCGTATTCGCTCGGCGGGTAAAGCCGCTGGGCCTTCAGGTACCAGGCGAGGGCGGAGCCGGTCTGCCCCTTCTTCTCCATCTCCTGGGCCATCCGCACCGTGCGGACGAAGTCGGCGGCCTCCGTCGTCAGCTGGGCGCGGAACTGGTTGAGCTTCGGATCGTTCTTATAGGTCGCCGCCGTCCGCTCCACCCCTTCCCAGGCGCCGACGTAATCCCCGCGCTTCTCCACCTCGGTCGAGCGGACGATCGCCATCTCGATCGTCTGGACCTCCTCCAGCACCTTCTGGAGGGTGGCCTGCCGATCGGGATCGAGCGCCGTCGCCGCGATGTACTTTCCGCGATCCTCGAAGATCTGGCGGTAATTGTGCTGGCTCATCAGCCGGTCGAGGTCGCCCAGGGCCTGGAGCTGGACGTCGGCCCCATCAAAGATCCGCTTGGAGACCGTGGCCAGCTCCGGGTTGCGCGGCCAGAGCTCGGTCGCCGCCTTCAGCTCGATCTCGACCGTCGCCCGGTCGCCGCCCGCCGCCGCCGTCTTCGCCTTCGCCAGATGCATCCCGGCCACCGTCTTCGCCGTCTGGATCGCGGCCAGCGGCTTCGAGGGGTCGAAGTCGGTCGCCATCGCCTGGAGGTCGTTCGTCAGGTTTTCGGCCCGGGTGTAATCCTTCACGTCGATCGCGGAGAGGAGCTCGTTTTCCTTCTGCGCGAAGGCGAGGGCCTGCCGCTTCTGGTCCCGGGTCAGGTTGCGGACGTCGGGCATATATTCGCCCTCAGCAAAGACCTCGCCCAGGCGGTCGGTGGCGCTGGAGAGCTCCTTCTTGTCGAGGAGGAAGAGGAACGACTGCGTCCCCTCCTTCACGTCCCGCATCGCCTCCCGCGCCAGCGTGTCGAGGGTGCCGACCGTCGGCGACATCCCGGAGGGCAGCCCCGCGCCCTGGGCGAAGAGCGACTCCGCGTCCTTCGAAAGCTGCAGCTTCCCGTCCCCGTCGGGGAAGAGCTGGTTGTAGAAAAGGTCGCCGATCACGACGTGCTGGAAGCGGCGCTGCATGAAAAGCTGCGCCAGGAAGGACTGCATCTGGATCTTCGCCATCGCGCCGGTCAGCTCCCCCTTCGCCTTATTGAGGGTCATCTGCGCGTTCACCTCCGCCAAGCGCTGGACGTAGGGCGCGGCGAGGCGGGTCCGCTCCTCCTTCATCGCCTGCATCGCGTCTTTGTTCTTCCCGTAGTCCATCGGGGAGACGGCGCTGAGAGTCGTGTTCGCGTTCCACTCCAACTGCTTCCGCTGGTCTTCCAGCGCCGAGGCCGAGGCGTCGAGGCGGGCCTGCTGGTTCTGCGACTGCCAGACCGACTGGATCGCCGAGGCGAGGCCGTCGCACAGGTTCGCGTCGATCGTGTAATCGGAGGCCTTGTGGAGGAGCGCCCACGCCTTGTCCATGTTCGCCGGCGTCGCGTTCTGCGGCGCCATCAGTTCCATGATTTGGCTGAGGTAGCCCTGGTAGGCGGCGTAATCCTCGGCGCTCTGCTCCGGCGCGTTGAGAAACTTCTCGAACCGGGCGCGGAAGATCCGGTTGTTGTTCACGTTCCAATGCTGCCCGTTCCAGGAAAGGACATCGCTGCCGGGGTCGAACATCGGGACGTCGTTCCCGCCCCCTTTGTTCCCCCCGGAGGAGGACGGCTGGGCCGCCGGAGCGGGCGCGGCGGCAGGCTGGGCATTGTTCGAGGCCACCGCGCCGCCGCCCGGGGAGGCGGGCGGCACATACTGTGCCGAGGCCGCGGGGACGAGAAGGCCGAGGGCCCCCGCCACGCAAAGGAAGGGGACGATCCTGAAAGGCGTCTTTACAGCCATTACAATCTAAGTTGTGCTCAACCCCGGCGGGAGTCAATATTCATGGAACACCTCCCTCACCCTTTTTTATGAAATTCGGCAAGGTACTCCTCATCGGCATCGTGGTCGTCATGCTCCTCTTCGTCGGCCTCTGCGTCTCCGGCTACGTCTGGCTGAACCGTTACCTGGCCGGGGAGGAGTTCCGGACGAAGGTCTCCCAGGGGGTCTCCAGCGCCCTGGGCGTCCAGGGGCAGTTCCAGCCTTTCCGCTGGTCGGGCCTCTCCGTCTACAGCCCCGGCTTCGACGCCACCGGCGGGGCCACCTCTTCCATCGACCGCCTCTCCCTCCACGAACTCCATGCGGACATCGCCCTGACCGCCGCCCTCCACGGAAAAGTCGAAATCCACCTCCTCCAGATCGGCCAGGTCCTCCTCAGCCTGAAGGAAGTCCCGCCGCCCCCCGCCGGGGCCGCCACCCCCACACCCACCGAGTCGAAGAGCGGCACCTCTTCCTCCTCCTCCCCCTCCGTCCGGCTCGACACCATCCAGGTCGACACCGTCAACATGACCTGGCCCCGGGAACTGGGCGGCGGCGGCAGCCTCGCGGGCCTCCGCCTCGTCCTGAAGAGCGGCGACAACCAGACCTGGAACGCCGAGGGGACCAACGGCACCCTCGCCGTCGCCCTCCTGCCCCAGCTCCAGGTGACCCAATTCACCCTCCGCCTCAACGCGGGCCGCCTCTACCTCACCCGCTCCGAGTTCCGCAACGGCGGGAAGGGCTCCGTCACCGCCTCCGGCGAGGTCGGCCTCGGAGCCTTCCCCGACATCGACCTCCAGTTCAACGTCTCCGCCTTCCCCCTCACCCCCCTCTTGCCGGAAGACTGGAAACCGAAGCTGAACGGCGACCTCGACAGCACCCTGCGCCTCACCCGCGCCGGGACGGCCGACGCCCTCTGGAAGATCGAAGGGAAGGCCAGCCTCGCCGGGGCGACCCTCCAGGGCATGCCCTTCCAAAGCCTGCTCGCCCTCGCCCTCCAGAACCCCCTCTACAAGAACATGAAATTCCAGACCGCTTCCGTCGATTACACCATCGGCCCCGACCGCCGGGAGGCACGCAACATCACCCTCGAATCCCAGGGCTGCCTCCGCGTCGAGGAAGGCCAGATCGCCGACGACGTGACGAACGGCGACGCCCTCGTCGGCGTCCTGAAGCTGGGCGTCCCTCCCGCCAACCTCTCCCTCATCCCCGGCGCGCGGACCCAGGTCTTCACCGAGGAGCGCGGCGACTACGTCTGGACCCCCGTCATCATCGGCGGCACCGTCTCCGACGTGAAGGAAGACCTCACCGGAAGGCTGACCGCCGCCGCCTTCTCCGCCATCGGGGACGGGGTGCAGAAGGGGGCGAACAGCGTCATCGATGGGGCGCAGAAGGTGTTGAATAATTTGTTTAAATAGGGGGACGCGAAGTTATAGGTACGGCCCTTCGGGGCAGGGTACAATCGCTTCGCTTCCCTGTACAGCTGGAGGCCACCCGCGCGTTTGAACGAATGGAGGGCGTGCCGCCCTCCAACGCCT
>CAISZB010000456.1 GCA_903889845.1 uncultured Verrucomicrobium sp.
GAACGCTTCAACGAGGGCCTGGATTCGCACGAGAAGCCCGGGCGTGGGGACCGGCTCCGCTTCCCGCAGCCGGGCCCGGAGGCGGGCCTCCAGCCCCGCCGGGGCGGTCCAGGCGGGGATCTGTTCCCGGATTGCGTCCCGGAGGATCCGGCGGCTTTCGAGGCGGGCGCGGCAATCGGGGCAGGCGGCCAGGTGCCCCTCCAGCGCGAGGCTGGCGGAGAGGTCGAGCTCGCCGTCGAGGTAGGCGTCGAGGAGGGGAGAATGCTTTTCGCAGTTCATGCCAGGTTCTCCTTTTCTTTCTTGGAAAGGGCGAGGGCGGCGTCGCGCAGGCGGTCGCGCGCCCGGGAGAGGCGGGACATGACGGTGCCGAGGGGGAGGCCGGTGACGGCGGCGACTTCCTTGTAGCCGAGGCCCTCCAGGTCGCGCAGGACGATCATTTCGCGGAACTCCGGCGGCAGCGTCTCCAGCGCGCGCCGGAGCAGCCCGGCGCGGAGGGTCTGCAGTTCCTTGGCCTCAGCCTCGGCGTCGCAGGAGGCGTCGGGCGGGTGGAGTTCCTCGTCGAAAGGTTCCTCGGCCTCGTGGCGGCGGCGCTTGCGGAGCAGGGAGAAGCAGACATGGCGCACGATGGTCAGGAACCAGGCCTTGCCGTCGGCGCCGCGGAAGCGGGGGAAGGCCCGGTAGGCGCGGAGGAAGGCCTCCTGCACGGCGTCTTCGGCGTCGCGGTCGTCGCGCAGGAGCCAGCGGGCGAGGTTGTGGGCGGCATGGCAATGGGGCATGAAAGTCTCTTCGAAAAGGGTCCGGGACGCCGTCGAGGCTCCCCCTGCGCCGCTTTCCATACGTCCTTCCATCCTATCTGTACGCTTAGGAGAGGCGTTTTATTCCCGCGAGAGGAAACTGAGCGGAAAAAACTTTTCGAAAGTTCCGGGAATAAAAAGAGCGGGCCCGCGTTGGATAGGATGGAGGCCGATTTTCGGTTTCCGGATTTTCAAACCCCACAACGGAGAGACCCATGGACAACAACAATGACACGATTCGCGAGATCAGCCGGGACGGCGTCGACCGGCGCGGCTTCCTCAAATGCATGGCCTGGACAGGCACCGGCCTCATCTGGTCGATCAACGGGGGCATCCTCAGCTCGACCGCCTTCGGCGACACCGGCGCGGCGGCGACGGCGGAATTGAACTTCGTCCAGATCAGCGACAGCCACGTCGGTTTCAACAAGGCGGCCAACCAGGACGTGATCGGGACCTTCCAGGAGACGGTGAGGCGGATCAATGCCCTGCCTCTTGGAAAAGCACCCGAGTTCGTCCTCCACACGGGCGACCTCACCCACCTGGCCGATCCGGCCGAGTTCGACACCGTCGACCAGATCATGAAGGGGATCAAGACGCCCCAGTGCTATTACGTGCCGGGAGAGCACGACGTCCTCAACGACAAGGGGGCGCTCTACCTCGACCGCTTCGGCAAGGGGACGGCCGGATCCGGCTGGTACAGCTTCAACCAGAAGGGGGTCCATTTCATCGGCCTCGTCAACGTGTTCAACGACCATGAAGGCGGGATGGGCATCCTGGGCCAGGACCAGCTCGACTGGCTCAAGAAGGACCTCGCCGCCCTTGCGGCGAGCACGCCGATCGTCGTCTTCGCCCACATCCCGCTCTGGGAGGTCTACGCGCAATGGGGTTGGGGGACGACCGACGGGGCGCATGCCCTGGCCCTGCTGAAGCGCTTCGGCTCCGTGACGGTCCTCAACGGCCACATCCATCAGGCGATGCAGAAGATCGAGGGGAACATGACGTTCCACACCGCCCGCTCCGTCGCCTTCCCCCAGCCCGCGCCGGGGACCGCGCCGAAGCCGGGCCCGATGGTCGTCCCCGTCGAGCAGTTGCGCGGGATGCTGGGTCTGACCCGGGTCTCCTACGTCGAGACCGACAGCCACCTCGCGATCGTCGACTCGACGCTCGCCTAGGCCATGCATCCCGATCCGGCGCTTTGGACGACGCTCTGGCCGAAGCTCCACGGGGCCAGCGCCCATTTCCCGATCGCCCTCGCGCTCGTCGCGGCGGTGTGCGAGGCGGCGGCGTTTCTTCTCGGCGAGGGAAGTCGCCGCGACGGGCTGCGGGCGGCGGGCTTCTACGCCATCGCCTTCGCGGCCCTCGGCACCGTACCCGCGGTCGCCTCGGGCCTGGTGATGACGAAGGGGGAGACGCTGGGGCACGACCTCCTGTTCTGGCACCACGTCTTCGTCTGGCCCTCGTTCGCCGCGATCGTCGGGCTGGCGGTGTGGCGCGTCCTGACGGGAGAGAAGATGTCGCGCCGGGCGCAGGCCCGGTATCTCCTGGCCCTCCTCGTCACGGCGGGGCTGATCTCCGCCGCCGGGTATTGGGGCGGGGAGATGATCGTCAACGGGTGAGGGAGGGATGAAGCGGCCCCCTTCTTCCGCGCTGGCCCCAGCCCTGGCCCTGGCCGCAGCGCTGACGGCGCTGGGCGGTGCCTGGGTGCTGGCGTGCGGGGTGAAGGCGCTTGCGGGAGGGGCGGCCCAGGCCGTTCCGTCCTCCGCCGTTTCCGAGGCCGATCGGGTGGCGCGGGGGCAACGCTTCTACACGCAAAGCTGCGCCCACTGCCACGGGGAGACGGGCGACGGCCAGGGGGAGGACGGCGGGGCCGACCTCCGGGGCCTCGCCGCCAGCAATGCCCGGATCGCCAACGCCATCACGCGCGGCATCAAGGGGGAGATGCCGACGTTTCGGAAACGGTATGATCCGCAGGAGGTCTCGGCCTTGGTGGCCTATGTGCGGACGTTTACGGCGGCTGCCGCTCCGTGAAGGGGAGCGGGCACGAAAAAGGCGGCGGGATTTCTCCCGCCGCCTTTTTCAGGGACATCTCTTACTTCCGTTCCGCTCTCGCGTCGGAAGAGCCTGCCGTCGCAAAGCGACTTTTGTTTCCCCAAGGGGAAGCTGAATCGCAGGGCCGGGAGGCAATCCAAGGGGGAAACCGAGAGGTTTCCCCGCTTGAAGCTTTAGTAGGCGGCCTGGCTTCCCTTGATGTTCTTCTGCTGCATCCAGGGCATCAGCGCGCGGAGCTTCTCGCCGGTCTTCTCGATCGGGTGCTTCGCGCCGTCGGCCAGGAGCTTGTGGTATTTCTTCTTCCCACCCTTGGCTTCGGCGATCCAGGTCTTGGCGAATTTGCCGTTCTGGATCTCGGTGAGGACCTTCTTCATCTCGGCCTTCACGGCCTTGTTGATGATGCGGGGCCCGATGTGGACGTCGCCCCACTTCGCGGTCTCGGAGATCGAGAAGCGCATGCCGCTGATGCCGGACTCGTGGATGAGGTCGACGATGAGCTTCAGCTCGTGGAGGCACTCGAAGTAGGCCATCTCCGGCTGGTAGCCGGCGGCGACGAGGGTCTCGTACCCGGCCTGGATCAGGGCGGAGGTGCCGCCGCAGAGGACGGCCTGCTCGCCGAAGAGGTCGGTCTCGGTCTCTTCCTTGAACGTCGTCTCGATGACGCCGCCGCGGGCGCCGCCGACGCCCTTCGCCCACGCGAGGGCGACCAGCTTCGCCTTCTTCGACGGGTTCTGGTAGACGGCGATGAGGGCGGGGACGCCCTTGCCCTCGGTGTACTGGCGCCGGACGAGGTGGCCGGGGCCCTTCGGCGCGACGAGGATCACGTCGACGTCCTTCGGGGGGACGACCGTCTTGAAGTGGATGGCGAAGCCGTGGGAGAAGAGGAGCGTCTTGCCCTTCGTGAGGTTCGGGGCGATCTCCGTCTTGTAGACGGCGGGGATGGTGAGGTCCGGGACGGCGACGAAGATGACGTCGGCCTTCTTCACCGCCTCGGCGACGGAGTAGACCTGGAAGCCGCGCTTCTTCGCGACCTCGATCGACTTACTGCCCTTGTAGAGGCCGATGATGACGTCGACGCCGCTCTCCTTGAGGTTGAGCGCGTGGGCGTGGCCTTGCGAGCCGAAGCCGATGACGGCGGCGGTCTTGCCGGCGAGGTACTTCAGGTCGGCGTCCTTGTCCTTGTAGATTTTGGCGGGCATGTCTTTCTCTTCTTTCGTTGGTGTTGGGATTAAAGGGAGGCTGGGGTGGACTAATCTTCCTTCGGCTCGACGCCCTCGCGGGGCAGGGCGATCTTCCCCGTGCGGGTCAGGCCCAGGAGGCCGAAGTGGGTCATCAGGCTGATGAACTTGGAGACCTTGCTCTCGTTACCGGTCAGCTCGATCGTGAGGTTCTTCGGCTGCACGTCGACGATCTTCGCGCGGAAGATGGTGCAGATCTGCAGCACCTCGGCGCGGGTCTTCGCGCTCACCTTCACCTTCAGGAGGATGAGTTCGCGGTCGATGTACTCGCCGTCGCGGAAGTCCTGGACCTCGATCACCTCGACGAGTTTGTTGAGCTGCTTCGTCACCTGGTCGAGGGTCTTGTCGTCCCCCTTCACCACGAGGGTGAGGCGGGAGACGCTCTCGTCATGCGTCGGGCCGACGTTGAGGGTGTCGATGTTGTAGCCCCGGCCGCTGAACATGGCGGTGATTCGGGTGAGGACCCCGAATTTATTTTCGACCAGGACGCTGATAGTGTGGCGCATACGAACTTCTTTCTTCCCCCCTGCGATAGACGAAACGGGGAAGGGTCAGGCTAAAATCCTACCAACGCGGGTCAAGTACTTTCCAGTTGCAGCGGCAACCTCCGTACCACAAACACAAGTCTCGCTAAAAGAAATCGCCGTATCTCGCGACAAATTTTTAGCTAACCGTTGAAAATGAATGTTTTATAAAATCCTGTCAGCGTTATCTGACAGCGATTTTCCCGAAACGCCACTCGATTGGCACGATCCTTGTTCATATGATTAACATTATGAAAATCCCGAAGACGCTCACTGGATGGTTCACCGCCCTCGCGCTGACCTGCGCGGTCATCGCGATGGCAGGCACGAGCAGCTCAACCGGCAGCACCGCACCGGCGAAGGACGACGGCTGGGAGATTGCCTCCGCCCTCGACGTTCCCGGCAAGGGCGGCTGGACGACGTGCGCCCTCTTCGCCCGCAACCTGGAGCACCGCTTCACCGTCGCCGGGGGCGAGTATCATGTGGTCGTCTACGATTGGACCGACGCCGTCGGCTTCGGCCAGCGCCACGCGCTCTTCGTCTTCCGCGACTCGGCGGGCCGCTACTGGGGCATCGACAACCGGCACGCCGCGAAGTGGCTTCCCGGGACGACGCCCGCCGCCTGGGTCGATTTCTGGGAACCCGACAAGAAGACCCTCCACCTCGTCGCGGAGATCAGCAACCCGAAGCTCCTCGGCAAGACCGCCGACAAGAGCCGCCTCGACGAGACGACGCTGGTGGCGTCGAATCCTTAATTCCCTGATCAGGATTTAGGATTCGGGATTTTTCAACCCCGTCCGGCTTTGCCCTGCGTCACCCGCAGAGCCGGACGAGGGCCCTTCGGTAGAACTCCCCGAAGGAGCCCGGCGGCAGGGTCCCCTCCGCGGAAAGGGGCAGGGCGAGGTCGAGCCACCGGACGGTGGTGTACGTTTCGGCCGCGAGGCGGCCCAGGGCGAGGTTCTCCTCGATGCGCTCCCGGCTCGGCAAATGCCGGTTGAGCCGGAACCGGGTGACCAGGGCCAGGAGATGGCCCGGCGTTCCCGGGGTCAGGCGCTTCAGCGCGGCGGCGGTGACGGTCTCCGCCCTGCGGATCGTTTCCACGTCGGCGGCGGCGTCCCGGCCCAAGGCGTCGAGTCCGGCGCGCAGCCCCAGCACGCCGGAGGAGAGGTTGTCCGGCAGGACGATCCGCCCGGGCCGCTTCTCCTCCGCCCGCCAGAAAATCGGGAGGAGCTGCGGGTGCCAGATCGATTGGGGCGGGGAGGTGCGGCCCTCCTCCTCCGGCCCCTCGATCACCGCGGCCAGCCAGCGCCACGCGCGGAGGGCCGGGGCGGCATCGACCGGGATCGCCTGGAAGAAATCGACCGTGGTGAAGTCGAACCCGATGCCGACGAGGCGCTGCGCCTGCTTCCACACGGCACTCCAGTCTCCGCGCCGGACGGCCCCCTGGGTGAGGTGGAGGACGGAACGGACGTGCGTGCGCCGGTGGGTGAGCATCTCGACCGCCGCCCCCTCGCCGGAGGAAAAGTCGCCCGCGGCGGCGAAGTGGTTCAGCGCGTTGCAGAGGGCATGGGACCAGAGGACGGCCTCCGGGCCGTCGTACTTCTCCTCCGGGGTAAATTGTCGCCGCCGCTGCCACTCGCGGCGGAAGAGTTCGTCCTCCCCCGTGATGAGGAGGGCCATGAGGGTCTCGGAGAAATGGCGCAGCGTCCGGCGCTCCTCCGGGGGCCGGTCGGCCAGGCGCTGGAGAAGGCCGATCCCCTTCTTTCGCCGCGACGCGGGCGTCCACTGGTAGCCGTGGTGGAGGAGGTCGCTGCGGAGGGCAAAGTGGGGGGACTGGTAGTCCGGCGTCGGGTGGACGGTGCCGTGGAAGGCGTAGTCGGGCCGCGCCCGGCCGATGCGGAAGATCCGGCTGCGGCTCGCCGCGCCGTGCAGGTAGATGTTCCGGATCACGAAGCTGAAGGAGTGGGGCAGGGCCGGGGAGAACGGGTCCTCCGCCTCCAGCGCGTCGCAGCGGGCCAGTTCCCGCAGCAATTCCCGCTTCAGCTCCGCGCTCACCTCCTCGTCGGCGTCGATCTGGAAGAGCCATCGCCCCGTCGCGTGGGCGACGGAGGCATTCCGCGCCGCCGCCTCGTCGCCGTTCCAGGGGAAGAAGTGGACCTGCGCCCCGGCCTCCCGGGCGATCTCCACCGTCCGGTCGGAGGAACCGGTATCGACGACGACCACCTCGTCGGCCAGCCCGGCGAGGCTCGCCAGGCACCGGGGCAGGTTCGCCTCCTCGTTCTTGACGATCAGGATCGCGGAGAGGCGGGGACGGGAGGGGGAATCGCTCATGCCGTGAGGTCGGTATCCTTGATACCGGAAAGGGGAGCGGAGGCAAGGGCGGCCCTTCGGAGGAAATTCCCCCCCCCGCAGTGATTCCTCCCAGGGAGGTTAAGGCCGCGGTGCCTTCTTCCCGATTCCCCCGCAGTTGCATTCCCCTCCGCCGCACTTCTTTTTCCGCAGGGCGCGGCGGGCGAGGAAGCCGAGGGCGGCGAGGACGATCAGGGCGACGAGGAACGATTGCATGGGGTCTCCTTGGGAAGGGTACGTCACGCGAACCCGAGCCAACCCCCGGCCTGGTGGACGAGGAGGGCCATGAGGTAGGCGACGGCGGTCATGTAGCCGATGAGGAAGAGGGGCCAGCGCCAGGAGTTGGTCTCCCGCCGGACGACGGCGACGGTGCTCAGGCATTGCATGGCGAAGACGTAGAAGACCATCAGCCCCACGCAGACGAGGGGAGTGAAGACGGGCCGCCCGTCGGGCCAGGTCTCCGCCCGGATGGCGTCGCGCAGGGGGACGACGTTCTCCTCCCCCTCGCCGACGTTGTGGAGGATCGCCATGGTGCCGCTGAAGACCTCGCGCGCGGCGAAGGAAGTCACCAGGCCGATGCCGATCTTCCAGTCGAAGCCGAGGGGGCGGATCGCCGGTTCCAGGACGTGGCCCAGGTCCCCGGCGTAGCTCTGCGAGAGTTGCGCGGCGGGGTCGAGGCCTTCCTTTTTCGGATGGGTGGTGAGGAACCAGAGGACGACGGAGAGGGCCAGGATGACGGTTCCGGCCTGTTTGAGGAAGATGACGCCGCGCTCCCACATGACGGTGGCGACGGAGCGGAGGAGGGGGACGCGGTAGGGAGGGAGTTCCATCACCAGTTCGGTCCGCGCGCCGGGGAGGATCGTTTTATTAAAGAGCCAGGCAAAGAGGAAGGCGAAGGAGGTACCGAGGAGGTACATCGCCATCATGACGCCCGATTTTTCCCACGCGCCGAAGCGGCTCGACGGAAGCATGGCGGCGATGAGGAGGGAATAGACGGGGAGCCGCGCGGAGCAGCTCATCCACGGGGCGACGAGGATCGTGGCGAGGCGGCTCCGCTCGTTCTCGATGGTCCGCGTCCCCATGATGCCGGGGATGGCGCAGGCGTAGCTGCTGAGGAGGGGGAGGAACGATTTCCCGTGGAGGCCGACGCGGCCCAGGAAGCGGTCGAGGAGGAGGGCGGTCCGGGAGAGGTAGCCCGATTCCTCCAGGATGGAGACGAAGAAGAAGAGGGTCAAAATCTGCGGCAGGAAGACGACGACGCCGCCCACTCCCGCCACGACGCCGTCGGTGAGGAGGTCGCTCAACTCGCCGTGCGGCAGGACGGCCTTCAGCCACGTGCCCAGCGCGGCGAAGCCGTTCTGGATCCACTGCATCGGGTAATCGGCGAAGTTGAAGAGGGCGAAGAAGACGAGGGCCATCGTCCCCGCCAGGGCCAGGAGGCCCCAGACGGGATGGGTGAGGAAGGCGTCGGCCCGGTCGGAGGGGGAGAGCTTCTCCTCCTGCGCCTCGTGCTTGCTGCGGAGGGTGACGGCCTCGCGGCAGGCGGCGGAGACGACGGCGAAGCGGGCCTCGACCATGGCGCGGCGCCAGTCGAACCCGGCGTCGGCGAAGCGCTTCTGCCAGCGGGCGAGGACGGCGACCTCGGAGCCTTCGGAAACGGGGCGGTCGCACCCGGCGAGGTCGATCCGGGCCAGGCCCTCCAGGCGGGCGCCGCCGAGGGTGTTCCCCGGCTTCGCGGCATAGGCGCGGGCGATGTCGAGGGTGGCGGGCTCGATCTCCCCGGGGAAGTTCCATGTCCGGCGCGGGACGGGGAGGGTGGCGCGGGAGAGGGCGAGTTTCAGGGGGAGGATGCCCTTCCCCTTCCGCCCGTCGCAGACGACGACGGGGATGCCGAGGAGTTTCTCCAGGCGCGGGGCGTCGATGACGAGGCCCTCGGCCTCGGCGAGGTCGGCCATGGTGAGGGCGAGGACGACGGGGAAGCCAAGTTCGATGACCTGGAGGACGAGGTAGAGGTGGCGGTCGAGGTGGCAGGCGTCGACGACGCAGAGGATCCGCTCCGGGACGGGGGTCTCGATCTCCGGGCGGAGGCCGAGGAGGACGTCGCGGGCGATGGCCTCGTCCCGGGAGCGGGGCGCGAGGCTGTAGATGCCGGGGAGGTCGATGAGGTCGATCCGGCCCCCGTGCTGGGAGAGGCACCAGCCCGACTTTTTCTCGACGGTGACGCCGGGGTAGTTCGCCACCTTCTGCCGGAGGCCGGTGAGGGCGTTGAAGAGGGTGGTCTTGCCGCTGTTCGGGTTCCCGATGACGGCGTAGCGGAGGGGCTGGGGAGGGGAGGGGACCTCCGGCGCGACGACGGGGATGGCGGGCAGCGGCCCATCGACGATGTGCGGGGCGGGGAAGATGTGGGTGGCGGGAGCCGAGGCCGGAGTGGGGTCGAGGCCGGTGCCGTGGGTCGTCGTCTCCTCCTCGACGGGGACGACTTCGATCTGGCGGGAAATCTTCCGGCCGAAGGCGAAGCGCGCCCGCCCGATGGTGACGATGACGCCCCCGGCGGCGCTCCGCTTCTGGACGATGGCCTTCGCGGTGAGGCCCAGTTCCATCAGGCGCTGGCGCAGGGAATGGGACTCCCCGGCGATCCGGTGGATGGCGACTTCCTGCCCGTCCGGGACGCTGTGGAGGGAACGGGAGCCGGGAGCATCCTTTTGCATCTCCTTTTGCATCCCTTGGGTAGTAGGCTCTTTCTTGGGCTCGGGCTCGCGCTTCATTGGTCGGTTCTGCGCGTTTATTGTGGTCTTACCCCCGGGAATGGCAAGGCAGGAGCCGTCCCGGGGCGAGGCTAAAACGCCGCGCCTTCCTGAAGCTTTTTCCGGTCCAGGGGGACCGGAATCCCCCCAGCAAAAAAGCCGCGCCCCCTATTTCTTCCGTCCCCGCCGGACGAACCAGGCCACGCCTCCCGCGAGGGCGAGGGCGGCCAGCCAGGGGGCGAGGAAGGCGAGGGCGACGCCGATCATCCGCGCACTCCACCCCAGGGCCGCCGCGCCTTCACCCACCGTCCGGCGGAAGAGGGCCAGGGGGCCGTTCTCGTCGGGGACCAGTTTCCCGGCGCTCCATAGGGTGAGATCGATTTCGACGGTTCGGGAGGAAATTCCCTCGGGGGCGTCGTGCCGCTCTTCGGTGAAGTCGGTCACCTTCCCCTCGTGCCGCAACCGTTCCAGGAGGGCCGGATAGTTGTCGAGCGGGAGGCGGAGGCGGAGACCCGCGACGGCGGTGCCGTCATTGGCCCGGATGAAGTTGGAGCCCTTCACCGTCGCGCCGAAGTCGGCGGCATGGGAGCGAAGCGAGGCGGCTTGCTCCTCGACGGCGTCGGCGCGGACTTCGATCTTGAGACCGGTCCGCTGGATCGGCTCGGCCTCGGGGAGGAGGCGGACCTCGAAGCGGACGGGAGCCTTTGCGTCGGTGCCGGAATCGTTCCGGGTAAAGGCGGCAACCGGGCCGACGGCGCGGACGACGGCCTCGGCTGCCTCGGCCTGTTCCGAGGGGACGCGAAAGGCGAGGACGGCCTCCGAGGTGGGGGCGGGGGTTGCGTCGGAGCCCTGCTTTTCGAGGTGGATATTGAGGATCTGCACGTCGGGCGCGGCGGCAGTCAGCGCGGTCTGCAACCGCCCGAGCGCCACGGGGACGTCGCCCCCGGGGGCCAGGAGGGAAAGGGAAAGGACGGCCCGGTCGGCCTGACTTTGCGAGAGGTCCCGCTCGCGGAGTTGGAAGGTGACCGTGGCGTAACGCACCTGGGCATCGCTGAGGCGGATTTCGGCCTCCATCGTCTCGATGTCGGCGCGGACGCGGCCCAGTTCCCGCTCCACCTGGAGCAGGTCGCTGACCTTGCCGTCCTTCTCGGCGAGCATCTTCACCAGGCGTCCCTCCATCACTCGCGCGTTGGCGAGGCGGGCCGTCGTGTCGGCGTAGGCCTTGGAGATGTCCTCCGCCCCGACGTTTCGGTTCTTCACCTCGCCGAGGAGAGCCGTTTGGGTGAGGAAGGCGTCGAGCTTCTCCGGGGCGACCTTCACGACGAGCGTGCCGGAAAGCTTCCCGTTCGGCCCCCGGACCTGGCTCTGCGTGTCGATGAATCCACCCGCCTCCGCCGCGGCGGAGGCGATCCCGGCGACGGCCTTGTCGAAGGCCGGGACGATCATTTCGACCATGCCGCGACGGACGATTTTCTTTAACTCGTCGGAGGCAGGGGCGGGTTCTTTGGCGGCCATGGGAGCGGCGGCGGCGATGGCTCCAATATCGGAGAAGCGGACGGAAGAGGAGTCGGAAAAGCTTCCCCCCTTTGAGGAGACGGGGTTCTCCATCCTAGACATGGCAGTCCCGGTGAAGGTGGGGGTATTCTGGAAAACATTTCCTTGTGCTTGCGCGCTTGCCGGGGCGGGGGTGGCAGGGGCCGCATCGAGATTCGGGAGATCGCCCACATCCGACGGCGTGCTGTAGGCAGTTCGGGAACGAAAAGACCCTCCGTTCTCCGTTCTTTTTGTTCCTGGAAACGGCTCATGAGTCAGCATCGCCCCTGTGACGACGAGGGCGGCAATCCCGGCCAGCGCCCCGCCGTAGCGGAAGGCGGGAAGGGCGAAGGCCCGTCCGATCCCGACTGCAAGCCAGGAGAGCGTCCACGGTCTGGAGGGAGGAGTGACTTCCTCCGATTCGATTTCCTCCGCCTCCTCGCGAAAGCGGGAGAGGAGGCGATCCTCCAAGGCGGCGTCGGGACGATGGGTTTCGAGGGTGGTTTTCAGGAGGGTGCTCATGGCGTGGTGTTCGGTGGCGATCCGGCGGCAGGCGGGGCAGGCGGCGAGGTGGAGGTCGAGGGCTTCCCGTTCGGCGGGAGCGAGCGCATCGGCCTCGGCCAACGCGAGCCATTCGTCGATCTGGTGGTGGAGGGTGGCGGCGGAAGGGGTCTTCATGGCAGGAGGGAGGGAAGGAGGGCGGCTTCCCGGCGGAGGGTTTCCATGGCGCGGCCCAGGATGCCGCGCAGGGCCCCGTGGCTGAGGCCCATGTGGTCGGCGATGCCCTGGTAGTCCATCCCCTCCATGAAGCGGAGGGTGACGGCGAGGCGGTGATTCTCCGGCAGGGCGGCGAGGAGGGCATCGACCTGTTGGGTCTGTTCCCGGGCTTCCAGGTCGGAGGCTGGGGAGGGGGCTACGGGATCGGCGTGGTGGTCGCCCGCTTCTTCGGAGAAGGGGCGGCGGCGGGAGCGGCGCAGGCGGTCGATGGCCCCGTTCCGGGTCAGCGCGGAGAGCCAGGCGGGGAGTTTCTCCGTTGGCGGCAGGCGGCGGCCTTCCCGGTGGGTCTTGTAGGCCTTGAGGAAGGTTTCCTGGACAACGTCTTCCGCCTCGGCCCCGTCCTGCAGGACGGCGTAGGCGACGGCGTGGAGCCGCCGCCCGTGCTCCCGGATCAGGGTTTCAAAGAGGGCGTGGGCATCCATTCAAAAGGAGGAACGAACGGGCGGGGAAAACGGCGCGCGGTTTTTTCGATTTTCCACCGCTTTCCTCCGTTTGCCACCCCAATAAAAAAGCCGCGCCCCTTGCGGGACGCGGCTTTCTTTGGAACCGAGGCGGTCCGGGGAATCCTTACTTGATGAAGAGGATTTCCTGGAACGTCGGCAGGGGCCAGAGGTCGTCGGCGACGATCCCTTCGAGCTTATCGGCCACGGTGCGGACGGCGAGCATCGCGGGGATGACCTTCTCCTTGTAGTAGGTGGCGTGCTCGATGACGCTGCTGCCGCCCTCGTGGGCGTGGGCTTCGCTGAGCTCGCAGATGGCCGTGCCCAGTTCCTTGATCAGGCCGGCGAGCTTTTCGGCGAGGCAGGTGGGGGCCTCGATGCCGATGGCCTTCGCCTTGGCGATGCTGTCGGCGACTTCGCCGAGGTAGCGGATCGCGGCGGGCAGGATCTGCGTCTTGGCGATCTCGATGGTGAGGTTCGCCTCGACGTTGATCGTCTTCACATACTGCTCGTAGGAGATCTCCTTGCGGCTCTCCAGCTCTTCCTTGGTGAGGATGCCGTACTTCTCGAAGGCGGCGACGGTCGTCGGCGCGGTGAACGCGGGGAGGGCGTCGATGGTCGTCTTGAGGTTCGGGAGGCCGCGGGCTTCGGCTTCCTTGTGCCATTCCTCGGAGTAGCCGTTGCCGTTGAAGATCACCTTGCCGTGCTCGACGACGATGCTCTGGAGGAGCTTCTGGAGGGTGGCGGTGAACTTGTCCGGACCGGCCTTTTCCAGTTCGGTGGCGATGTAGTCGATCGATTCGGCGATGATCACGTTCAGGACGAGGATCGCGGCGCCGATGGACTGGCCGGAGCCGACGGCGCGGAACTCGAACTTGTTGCCGGTGAAGGCGAACGGGCTGGTGCGGTTACGGTCGCCCGCGTCCTTCGGGAGGGGAGGCAGGACATCGACGCCGATCTGCAGGGTGCCCTTCGACTTGCTCGTCTTGGCCTCGCCGGCCTTGATCTGCTCGAAGACGTCGGCGAGCTGGTCGCCGAGGTAGATCGAGATGATCGCGGGGGGCGCCTCGTTGGCCCCGAGGCGGTGGTCGTTGCCCGCGGAGGCGACGACGGCGCGGAGGAGCTTCGAGTGGATGCTGACGGCGCGGATGACGGCGGCGCAGAAGGCCAGGAACTGGGCGTTCGCATGGGGCGTGTCGCCGGGTTCGAGGAGGTTGCCCTGCGTCGCGTTGCCGAAGGAGAAGTTCAGGTGCTTGCCGCTGCCGTTGACGCCCGCGAAGGGCTTCTCGTGCAGGAGGGCGGCCAGGCCGTGCTTCTCCGCGACCAGCTTGCAGAGGGTCATCGTGGTCTGCTGGTGGTCGGCGGCGAGGTTCGAGGACTCGTACACCGGCGCGATCTCGAACTGGCCCGGGGCCACTTCGTTGTGGCGGGTCTTGATCGGGATGCCGAGCTTGTAGAGTTCACGCTCCCAGTCGTGCATGAAGGCGAGGACGCGCGGGGGGATGGTGCCGAAGTAGTGGTCTTCGAATTCCTGGCCCTTGGGCGGCTTCGCGCCGAAGAGGGTGCGGCCGGCGGTGAGGAGGTCGGGCCGGGCGTAGTAGAAGTTCCGGTCGATGAGGAAGTATTCCTGCTCCGGGCCGGCGCTGCTGGCGACGTAGCTGATCTTCTCGTGTCCGAAGAGTTTCAGCAGCCGCTTGGCCTGCTTGTCGATGGCCTGCATGCCGCGCAGGAGGGGCGTCTTGTGGTCGAGGAGGTGGCCCGTCCAGGAGACAAAGGCGGTGGGGATGCAGAGGGTGACGCCGTTCTGATTCTCCAGCAGGTAGGCGGGGCTGGTCACGTCCCAGGCGGTGTAGCCGCGGGCGTGGGAGGTGCCGCGGAGGCCGCCGTTGGGGAAGCTGGAGGCGTCGGGCTCACCCTGGATGAGGGTCTTCCCGGCGAACTCGGTGATCGCGGCGGCGACGCCGTCGGGGGAAAGGAAGGCGTCGTGCTTCTCGGCGCTGAGGCCGGTGAGGGGGTAGAAGACGTGGGCGTAGTGCGTGGCACCCTTCGATTCGGCCCAATCCTTCATCGCGGAGGCGACGACGTCGGCGATGGAGGGGTCGAGCTTCGCGCCGCTCTCGATCGTGGCGATGAGGGCTTTGTAGACGGGCTTCGGCAGCCGGGTCTTCATCACGGCGGGGCTGAAGACGTTCGTGCCGTAGATTTCGGTCACGGGCGTTTTGAAGTCGATCGGGGCCGGGCTTTTGAACTCGGTCACCGCTTTGATCGCCGCGAGGCGGGAGGTGCTGGCACTCATGGATGGTGGATGCGTTGGGTTGTTGTTTGTTTTTCTAGCCCCCGGCGCCCCGGAAGATTCTCCCGGAAGACGGAGGCAAAGAGTGTGTTTGGAGGAACGCTGTGTGTGTCGTGAGGGGGGAAGGGGAATGCCTGCATCCAAGGACGCAGCCCCGCTTCCAACCCCCCACCCTTGAGGGGGGCCGGGGGGAGGAGTCCCTCCCCCCGAGTCTCACCTACACGGCTTTTTCCCCCGATTCTTCCGTCCGGATGCGGATGGCCCCCTCGACGGGGGAGACGAAGATCTTGCCGTCGCCGATCTTGCCGGTCTTGGCGGCGCCGATGATGGCCTGGACGGCCTTCTCGGAGAGGTCGGTCGGGATGACGACCTCGACCTTGACCTTGGGCAGGAAATCGACGGTGTACTCGCTGCCGCGATAAATTTCAGTGTGGCCCTTCTGGCGGCCAAAGCCTTTGACTTCCGTGACGGTCAGCCCGGCGATGCCGAGATCGGTCAGTGCCTCTTTTACCTCTTCGAGTTTGAAGGGTTTGATGATTGCTTCGATTTTAACCAAGGCCATGTTGTTCTTTCTCCAGTGTTCTGTTGACTCGTTGTGTGACTGTCTGGGTCTCTGTCGTCTGACTCTCTTTTGTCGGTGTCGATCGGGCTTTGCTCTTTTCTTTCCTCTTTTTCGAGCGGATTCAGATGCCGGGATTCCCCCCCCATGCAGACAGAGACGAAGAAAACCCCTCCCCACCGTCTTTTGCAACCCGTTTTTCGCCAGGCGTCAAAATACTTTGAAGAAGAGACGAAAAGACCGACCGGGAGGGCGTCCGAATCAGGGCGAGCCCCGTTCGATCCGTTTCCGGGAAGGCGACTTTTCGTCGTACTCTCCCAATCTCTGCCCCGTTTTCCCGGGACATCTGTTCCTAAGATGGAAAGAAAAGCAACTGCCGTGCCATGCCGGGGTCCGGTACCTCTCGGCGGCGGGTTCTTTTTGCCGCATCTCTGGGGAGGGGAAGGGGACTCTATTTCATTTCACTCAGTATCAAGGAGTTCCCGTCCGGGAAGGGAAAACGCTCGTGTCCGTCCCTCGATCCCCTATAATCAAGGGCAGCTATGAACCTCCTGGAATCCGTTTTCAAGAAGGTCCAGAACCATCCGAAGCGGATTGTGTTCCCGGACGGGAACGAGATCCGTGTCCTGAAGGCGGCGGAAGAGTTCGTCTTCAACAAGTTGGGCATCGCCATCCTCCTCGGGGACCGGGAGGAGATCCTGGCCAAGGCGCAGGAGGCGAATGTTTCCCTGCACCGCATCCTCATCATCAATCCGCGCGAGGCCGACGACGTCCCGGTCTTCCTGAAGTACCTGACGTCGATGCCGCGTTACAAGTCGATGGCGCAGGCGGAGGCCCTCCGCATCGTCACGACCCCCAATTACTTCGCCGCCCTCATGATCCAGCACGGTCAGGCCGACGGCCTGGTGGGCGGCCTCCAGGCCAGCTCCGGCAGCCTGCTTCGGCCTCTGTTCCAGATCATCAAGACGTTGCCCGACGTGAAGTCGATCTGCGGCTGCATGGTGCTGGAGGTGCCGAAGTCGACCTACGGCGACGAAGGGCTCTTCTGCTTCGGCGACTGCGCCGTCATCCCCAAGCCCTCGCCGGAGCAGCTCGCCTCGATCGCGATCGAGGCGGGGAAGCTGATGCGGCAGTTGACCGGCATCCCGCCCCGGGTGGCGATGCTCTCCTACTCGACGAAGGGGAGCGCCCAGACGGAGGACGTGGAACGGGTCGTCGCCGGGACGGCCCTGGCACGCCAATATCTGATGGAGAAGAACCTCGACATCGAGGTCGACGGGGAGCTGCAGGCCGACGCGGCGATCGTCCCCGAGGTGGCGGAGTTCAAGGGCGTCTCCGGCCCCGTCGCGGGCAAGGCGAACGTCCTCGTCTTCCCCGACCTGGCGAGCGCCAGCATCGGCGCGAAGCTGGTGGAGCGGCTGGCGAAGGCGAGCGCCTTCGGGCAGCTCCTCCTCGGCCTCGACAAGCCCGCCGCCGAGGTCTCCCGCGGCGCGACGACGCGGGACATCCTGGGCGTCGCCGCCATCGTGGCCCTCCAGGCCATCGCCTACCGCAAGCTCTACCCGGAGCAGGGCGCCCGTTACGTCCCCGTCGAGGAGACGGAGGAGATTCCGGCGATCAGCGCGGCCGAGTTGTAAGAAACTGTTTAGAATCTCCGGTGGGTCGCGTTGGCCCGGAAAGGCTCTCCGCCTAGGCGCGAGCGGCACGGTGTGTTGAACACACATCGTGACCGGGA
>CAISZB010000457.1 GCA_903889845.1 uncultured Verrucomicrobium sp.
CATCGCCAGCCCGGAGACGAGCCAGCAGCGGAGGGCCAGCCTTCGGGAATCCCCCTCCGCCGTCGCCGCCAGCCAGAGGAATCCCGCCGTCCCCAGGAGGAGCGCCGGGTTCCAGTAGAAGAGGCCGTGGAGCGGGGAAAAGAGGACGTCCCACAGATGGGCGTGGAGCCAATGGAAGGTCTCCCCCCCGTAGGAATAAAAGAGCCACACCTGGTAGAGCGCCTTCCACGCCGCCATCTGCAGGCCGAGGAAAAACCCGGCGACCGCGAGCGCCAGGAGAGGCCCGCGCCACCCCGCTCTTTTCCCGACCAGGAGCCGCACCGCGACGGCGGCGGGATGGAGCAGCAGCACCACAGCCTGATAGCGGGCGATCACGGCCAGGCCCGCGCCCGCCCCCAGTAACGCCCAGAACCGGAGCCGCCCCGGCTCCTCCTCCACCTTGAACGCGGCCCAAGTCGCCAAGACAAAGGAGAAAAAGACGATATTGTGGGCCATCGTCGTCGAGCTCGCCTGATAATAGACGAGGAAGGAGCCCAGCCACGTCAGGAGGACCCCCGGCAGGGCGTACGGCGCGGGGACAAACCGGAGCGCGATCCGCCACGCCAAGCCAAGGCTGGCCACGGCGTAGACGAGCTGCCCCAGGAAGAGCGCCGTCTGGTAGGCCGGTCCGTAGCCGTCGAGCGACAGGCCCAGGACCCGCGACGCCCCGGAGCCGAGGAGGTACCACGGCACCGAGGAGACGGCCCAGCCGACCCCGTACTTGTTCGGCAACAGGCCCCGGGGCGTCCGCTCCAGGGCGAGGGTCGTCCGGCGCAGGGCCTCGGGCATCGTCGCGCATTCCCGGACGTCCCGGGCGAAGTCGACGTCGTGCCGGACCATCGCCGCCCGGAGCCAGAAGTAATAGTAGCTGTTGTCGGAGCCGGAGACCGCCGACTTGTACGGCACGCCCGCCTTCGGAAAGAGACAGCCGATCCGGTCGAAGAAGAAGAAGAGGAACGCGGCGACCGTCGCGACCGGGCAATCCGCGTCGTCCACGCCAGGAGCGGGGAAGGGCGTTGGGGAGCGGATGCGGGAACCGACGACGGCATCGGAAGACGATGCCGGGGCCGAAGTCGGGACTCAAATCAATTGCGTCAGGTCGATATCGACCGCCAGGATCCCCGCGAGGGTATCGTGTTCCCCCCGGATCGGGGTCGAGACGGTGAAGCAGAAACGGTCGGAGGCGGAGGAGCGGTAGATGTCGGAGAGGCAGAGTTCCCCGCTTTGGACCGGGTTCTGGAACCAAGGCCGCTTCGACCAGTCGGCCCCGTGGCCGCGCGAGACGGCGACCCCCTTCCGGGCGATGTTCTCCGTCACCTGCCGGCCCGTGGGGTCGGTGATGTAGAGGAGCTCGATGAAGCGGTGCCGCTCGGCGGCGGCGGCCATGACCTCCTCCTGCCGGAACCGGTCCATGGAACGGATCGCCGGGTCGTCCGCCAGCCGGGCGACGAGGTCCCGGGGCCGGATGTGGACGGGGAGCCGGAAGCCGCCCAGGGAGACGATGAGGGCGTCGCTCCCCTCGCGGGCGCGGTTCGCCATCTCCTTGAGCTTCGCCGCCCCCTCCGTCTGGAGGCGGGCCTCCCCGGCGATCCGGCCGATGTCGCCGACGACCTGGCCGACCTCGGCGTTCTGTTCCCGGACCTGCTCGACCAGGCCCTCCATGAGCCGGGTGAGGGTGGTGGCGGCGGCGTCCCCGGCGGCGGGCGGCGGGGCCCCCTCCTCCGTGCGGCGTCCGACGGCGCGGACGGCGACGCCGATCCGCTCCTCCAGGTCGTGGAGGACGTCGTGGATCTCCGTCGTCGCCTTCGCGGCGTCGGCGGCCAGCTTCTGAACCTCCTCCGCGACGACGGCGAAGGCGCGGCCCGCCGCCCCGGCGCGGGCGGCCTCGACGCTGGCGTTGAGGGAGAGGAGCTTCGTCTGCCCGGCGACGCGCTGGACGCGGTCGACGACCTTCTCGATCTGCCGGGAGCGGGTGTCGAGGTCGGCGACGATCCCGGCGACGTCGGCGGTGAATTGAAGGGCCTCCTGGAGGCGGTCGGAGATGGCGTGGAGCTGCGCCTCCATCTGCCGCGCGGAGGCGGCGATCTGCGCCGCGTGATCCTCCTGGGTCCGCGCCGCCCCCTCCAGCTTCGCGGAGAAATCGAAGAGGGGCGGCACGTTCCCGTAGAGCCGCACACCGCACCGCAGGGCCTCGGTGAGGGTCTTCGCCAGGTTCTCCAGGATGAGGTTGAGCGTCTCCGCCTCGTCCCCCTCCGCCTCCAGCCGGGTGTTGAGGTCCCACTCCCCCTCGGCGATCCGGCGCAGGACGGCGAGGTCGTCCTCGGGCAGCCCCGCCTCGACGACGGCGGGAGGAAGGGAGCGGTTCGAAGCCATGTGGGAAAGAAGGTTTATTTGTTAAACAACAACGCAATCCCGACGAGGGAATGCGAGATTGAAAGAAGCATTTTTGAAGCCATTGGTCCAGGGGGTAGATGCTGTAATGATGGGGGATTATGCGTGAAATATTGTGGGTGAAGAATAAGAAGCTTCGAAAGGGATCGGGTATTGGATTGGATGCGTAAGCCCTGGGAATTTCCCACACACTCATAGACAAACTTCCCCCCCTCCGCTTCACTCCCCCCTTCTCATGAGCGCTTCCTCCCCTCTCCTGACCCTGACGATCGATGCCCTGGCCTTCGGCGGCGAGGGGATCGCCCGGGACGGGGGGCGCGTCGTCTTCGTCCCCTTCACCGCGCCGGGCGACGTGGCCGAAGTCCGGATCACGGAGACGAAGAAGAACTTCGCCCGCGGGGAAGTCGTCCGCCTGATCACGCCCGGGCCCGACCGGACCGCCGCGCCCTGCCCCTATTACGGGCATTGCGGCGGCTGCCACTACCAGCACCTGACCTATGAGGCGGAGTTGAAGATCAAGGCGGGCCACGTCGCCGAGGCCCTCGTCCGGATCGGGAAATTGACCCTGCCGGAGGGGGATGCTGTCGAACCGATCCTCGCCTCGCCCCAGCCCTACGGCTACCGGAACCGGATCACCGTCCACCGCAGCGAGAACGGGAAGGGCGACCGGATCGGCTTCCACCAGCCCGGCTCCCACGACATCGTCGACGTCCCCCATTGCCTCCTCGCCGCGCCGGAAGTGAATCAGGCCCTGGCCGAACTGCGCCGGCAGGAACTCCAGCCGAAGCAGGGCCGCGCACGCTTCTTCACCCGGCCGACCCATTTCTCCCTCCGCCATCCCGATCTCCCCCCCTCGGCCTTCCATCAGGTGAACCTCTTCCTCCTCGATCCCCTGCGCGACCTCGTCGCGGGGTGGGTGGGGGAAGGGAAACGCCTCGTCGAGGGCTACTGCGGCGGCGGCTTCTTCACGGAGACGCTGGCCCCCCGCTTCGGCACCGTCACGGCAATCGAGCTCGACGGCCGCTCCCTGCGCGATGCGCGGCGGCGGAAGCTCGCCAACGTAACGTGGGTCGAGGGGAGCGTCGAGGAACACCTCGCCGACGCCTTAAGTGGCAAAAACGACGAGGCCGCGGGCCCCGCCGATGCCCTCCTCCTCGATCCCCCGCGCGAGGGTCTGGCCTCCGGCGCGACCGCCTCGATCCTCGACTGCGCGCCGGAGCGGCTGCCGCAGCGTCTCGTCTACGTCTCGTGCAATCCGGCGACCCTGGCGCGGGACGGCGGGAAGCTGGCCGCCCGCTATACGCTGACCCGCGTCCGCCCCATCGACCTCTTCCCCCGGACAGCGCAGGTGGAGTCGATTACCCTTTGGGAACGAAAGTAGGATCGGCAAAGGCCGCACCGAAAAAGGCGTCCAGGAGCTTATTCAGCACCGCCTCTGCCGCCGGGGCGTATTTATGGCCCAGGGCCAGGATCTGTTTCGGACTCTGGACACAGCGGCCCGGGATTTTCAGATCCTCCGTGCAATGGTCGAGGAGGTGCTGCGACTCGGTCGGGCCGATCTCGATGTGGAATTGGAGCCCCATCGCGCGCCCCCCCTCCAGCAGGAATCCCTGCTCCCCGCACGCCTCGCTCACCGCCAGGCGCAGCGCCCCCTGCGGCAGGGCGAAGGTGTCCCCGTGCCAGTGGAGGACGCGGAGGGCCGGGGGGAGGAACGGGAAGCGCCGCCGCGCCTCCAGGGTGAAGGCGACCGAGTACCAGCCGATCTCCCGCTCCCGGTTCTGGACCACCCGCGCCCCCGCCACATCGGCCAGCAATTGGGCGCCGAGGCAGATGCCGAGGGTCGGCATCCCCGCCGCGAGGGCGTGTTCCAGGAAGCGGACCTCCGCCGGGAGCCACGGATGGTCCCGGTACTGATAGATGTTCATCGGCCCGCCCATGAGGACGAGGGCGTCATAGGCGTCGGCGGTCGGCAGCGGCTCCCCGGCGTAGAGATGGAACAACTCCAGGTCGTGTCCCCGGGCGGCGATCCAGGCCGTGATCCCGGCCGGTGTCTCGAAGGGGGCGTGAATCAGGGCGGCGAACTTCATGGCCCATCCATTGAAGCAAGGATTGCACCACGGGCGAGGCGATTTACTCTTTGTCGAGTGATCGTCACCGACGCCACCCCTGCCGACCTCCCCGCATTGCAACGCCTCCTAGGCCTCCTCTTCGCGCAGGAGGCCGAGTTCCATCCCGATCCCGCACGGCAGGAGGCGGGACTCTCCCTCATCCTGGGCCGCCCGGAGACCGGCGCCGTTCTCGCGCTCCGGGAAAATGAAAATGGTCCGGTCCTCGGCACCGTCGGCCTCCTCTACACCGTCAGCACCTTCCTCGGCGCCCGCGTCGCCCTCCTGGAAGACTTGATCATCGATCCCGCCTTCCGGGGCCGGGGCGGCGGCGCCCTCCTCCTCGACGCCGCCATCGCCCGGGCCCGGGCCGAAGGCTGCAAGCGGATCACCCTCCTCACCGACGCGGGGAACGAGGCCGCCCAGGCCCTCTACCGGCGCAAGGGCTTCCTCCCCTCCCCCATGCGCCCGATGCGGCTGGCGCTCTGACCCCCTCCCATGCTCATCCGCATCCGCCTCCTCGAATTCCGGTGCCACGCGCGGGTCGAGCTCTTCCCGACGCCGGGACGCAACCACCTCGTCGGGCGGAACGGCCAGGGGAAGACCTCGATCCTGGAGGCCGCGTGGTTCCTCTCCCGCCTCCGCTCCTTCCGCAGCGGCCAGCCCCGGGAACTGGCCCGGTGGCCGGGCAAAGGCTTCGCCGTCGAGGCCGATTGCACCACCACCGCCGAGGGCGGCGCCACGGAACACCTCGCCGTCCGCTGGGAAGACGGCGTCCGGGAGACCTTCCTCGACGGCAACAAAATTCCGATGCCCGAGTTCTGGGGCCGCCTCCCCACCGTCCTGCTCAGCGCCGAGGACGCCGTCCTCATCCGCGGCCCGGCGGCCCGGCGGCAGGCGTGGCTCGACGCCCTGGAGAGCCTCGCCGCCCCCACCCACCTCGGCGCGGTGCAGCGGTATAACGCCGTCGTGAAACAGCGCAACGCCTGGCTGCGCGACCTGGCCGGAGGAAGGCGGGCGGAGCGGAACGTCGGCGAGGCCCTCGACGCCCAGCTCGTCTCCTCCGGCCTCGCCGTGACCGTCGCGCGCGCGGCGGCGGCGGCGGCGGC
>CAISZB010000458.1 GCA_903889845.1 uncultured Verrucomicrobium sp.
GCACTTTTTCAAAACGGGAGGCAACGAGTAGGTGATGCCCTTCGGGACCGGGTACAATCGCTTCGCTTCCCTGTACAGGTGGAGGCGACCCGCGCGTTTGAACGAATGGAGGGCGTGCCGCCCTCCAAGCCTTCCTGCCCAGATGCGATAGGGGGAACTATAGCGCTACCCTAAATGCGATTCTTCCAGGGAGAGTTCTACTCCGCTGAATCTAACCTCCTTGGGAGGAATCACTGTGGGAAGGGCCTTGATTGGATGCCTAAAAGGGGGTTAAATACCCCTCTTTTCCTTCTTATATGAGCAAAGTCATCTCCGGCCCCGCCTTCGTCGTGAAGGACAATATCGACACCGATCAGATCATCCCCGCCCAGTACCTGATGCTGGTCCCCACTGTCCCCGCCGAATACGACAAGCTCGGCTCCTACGCGATGATCGGCCTGCCCGAGGGCGAGTATAAGACCCGCTTCGTCGCCGAGGGGAAGACGAAGACCGAGTACGCCGTCCTGATCGCCGGGAAGAACCTCGGTTGCGGCTCCTCCCGCGAGCACGCCCCGATCGCCCTCGGCGCGGCGGGGTGCAAGATCGCCATCGCGGAGTCCTACGCCCGCATCTTCTTCCGCAACTGCATCGCCACCGGGGAGGTCTTCCCCTACGAGGCGAACGAGCGGCTGGCCGACGTCATCAAGACGGGCGACCACGTCGAGGTCGACTTCGACAAGGACGAGGTCCGCGCCAACGGGAAGACCTACTCCCTGAAGCCGCTGGGCGACGTCCGCCCCGTCGTCGAGGCGGGCGGCATCTTCAATTATGCCCGGAAGGCCGGGATGATCGCGGCCAAGTAATTTCCACCCCGCCCGCGACATGAGTTCCTCCGCCCCGCACAAGATTGCCGTCCTGGCCGGCGACGGTATCGGCCCCGAAGTGATGGCCGTCACCCTGCCGCTCCTGGAAAAGGTCGGCGCGAAGTTCGGCCTCGCCTTCGCCTTCGAGGAAGCCCTCGTCGGCGGCGCCGCCATCGACGCCCACGGTCAGGCCCTGCCCGAGTCGACGGTCGAGACCTGCCGCCGCGCCGAGGCGATCCTCTTCGGTTCCGTCGGCGGCCCGAAGTGGGAGCACCTCCCGCCGAACGAGCAGCCGGAGCGGGCCGCGCTCCTCCCCTTACGGAAGATTTTCAGCCTCTACGCGAACCTCCGCCCTGCGCTCTGCTATCCCCAGCTCATCCAGGCCTCCCCGCTGAAGAATGAGCTGATCCCGAACGGCTTCGACATCCTCGTCGTCCGCGAGCTGACGGGCGGCATCTATTTCGGCAAGCCGAAGGAGACCACGAAGACCGAGCGGGGCGAGCGGGCCGTCGATACCCTCGTCTACGAGACGCCTGAGATCGAGCGGATCACCCACACCGCCTTCAAGGCCGCGCAGGGGCGCCGGAAGCTCGTCACCCTCGTCGATAAGGCGAATGTCCTCGAATCGAGCCTCCTCTGGCGCAAGACGGTGAAGGAGATCGCGAAGCAGTATCCCGAGGTGACGCTGAACTTCGTCTACGTCGACAACGCGGCGATGCAGGTCATCAAGAACCCGGCCCAGTACGACGTCCTCCTGTGCGAGAACATGTTCGGCGACATCCTCAGCGACGAAGTGGCGGCGGCGACCGGTTCCCTGGGCCTCCTGCCCAGCGCCTCCCTAGGGAGCGGGGGCACCTTCGGTCTCTATGAGCCGAGCGGCGGCACGGCGCCCGACATCGCGGGGAAGGGGATCGCCAACCCGATTGCGCAGATCCTTTCGGCGGCCCTCCTTCTTCGCCTCAGCCTCGGGAACGAGGCGGCGGCGACGGCGATCGAAAAGGCCGTCCTGCAGACCATCGCCGACGGCTATCGGACCGGCGACATCTGGAGCGAGGGGAAGCAGCGGGTGAACACCCGCGAGATGGGCGAGGCGATCCTGGCTCGGATCTGATTCGGCCTCCATCGCGCAAGCCTATGCGGAAACGGCTGGTCCTTCTCTCGATCGCGCTTGCCGTTTCCCTCTTGGGATTGCGGGCCGAGGAGCCGGTCGTCGGGCAGAAGAATATCGGGGAGTGGGCCTGCGGTCCCTGCTCGATCTACAACACCCTGGCCCTCGGCAATCCCGCCATGGCGGCGGCGGCCTCCCGGCTGCCGGGTGCGACGGCGGAGGAGCGGGTCCGCGCGATCATCGCCAAATACGGTTCCCGGCCTTCCGAGGCCTACCTGGGCCACCGTCCCCGCTTCCTGCCCGACAAGGGGATGGCGACGAAGGACCTGGCCGCCGCGCTGAACGAGGTGATGGCCGATTTCCGCCTCCCGCCCGTCCAGGCCGACTTCCTGAACGTGCTGCCGGGGGAGAGCGCCGACGGCCACCTGCGGCGCGTTCACGACCGCCTCGCGGCCTCCCTCGCCGCCGGATTTCCGCCGGTGGTCGAGTTCCGGAGCTTCAGTGCCCAGCCGAAGGCGGAGAGCAAGGACGGGTACCTGTGGGAGGGGCTCTGCGCCCATTACGTCGTCGTCGCCGCGGTCGGGGAGGTCTCGACCGTCGGTTTTTCGCTCCGCCTGGCCGATCCCTACAACGGGCGGTTGATCGACGCCTTCGTCTACGCGGAGCGGCACCGGGCCTTCACCGCGACGAAGGACTTTACCCTCGATGCCGAGGGGAAGCCGAAGTGGGAGTGGATCAGTGGTTATCCCTATCTCCTCGTCCTCCTGCCGCAGATTCCGCTGAAGATCCAGAAGGAGCCGTGGCACAACCGCACGACGGTCACGCTGGCTTACGCGGCGTATCGCAGTGGGCCTTGACCGACGTTTAGGCCAGCATCCGCGCCCACGGCAGCCCGGCCAGGACCAGGATGTAGGAGCCGACGTGGAAGAAGAAGAGGCGGCTGTAGCGGGCCTCGTCGGTCGCGGCCTTCCGGGCGAGGATCGAGCCGACGTGGGCCAGGGCCAGGGCCAGGACCATGAAGGTGATGTGCTCGATGGCGAAGAAGCGGTAATTCCAGTCCTTCATGTGGTCGGCGGGGCTTTCCCAGAAGGTCCGAATCACGGGATCGATGCAATAGAGGAGGAGGCCGACAAGGAACTGGAGGTCGAAGAGGCCGACGTAGGCGGCGCTCGCGATCCGGGCGGCTTTCGTCCAGGCGCTCTTGTTCTTCCAGCCGAGGAAGGCGATGGCGACGGAAACCAGACCGGCGAGGAGGACGAGCCAGCGGAGATCGCTGTGGGCGCGGAGCACGAGGTAGGAGAGAGGCATGGACGGCAAGTTGCGTCAAAATAGCCGCAAGATCAAGCCGTGAACCCCGGCTCAGAGACCGGGTTTGGCTTGTTCGTGGCGATGGGGGAGGGGTA
>CAISZB010000459.1 GCA_903889845.1 uncultured Verrucomicrobium sp.
CACCCGCTTCATGAAGAGGTCGGGGATCCAGTTCGCCGTGTTCATGTCGTGCGTGCGGCGGCGCTCGTCGCCGGTGTTCTTCCGCAGTTCGAGGAAGTCCTCGACATCGAGGTGCCACGTCTCCAGGTAGGCGCACATCGCGCCCTTCCGCTTGCCGCCCTGGTTGACGGCGACGGCGGTGTCGTTCGCCACCTTCAGGAAGGGGATGACGCCCTGGCTGGTGCCGTTCGTCCCCTTGATGAGGGCGCCCGTGGCGCGGATGTTCGACCAATCGTTGCCGAGGCCGCCCGCCCACTTGGAGAGCTTCGCGTCGTCGGAGACCACCTTGAAGATGTGGTCGAGGTCGTCCATCACCGTCGAGAGGTAGCAGGAGCTGAGCTGCGGGTGGAGCGTGCCGGAGTTGAAGAGCGTCGGCGTCGACGAGGTGAGGAGGAAGGTCGAAAGGACCTCGTAGAACTCGATCGCGCGGTCGTTCCTCTTCTCCCCTTCGCGCATGGCCAGGCCCATCGCGACGCGCATCCAGAAGTACTGGGGCGACTCGATCCGGCGGTTCTTGTCGTGGAGCAGGTAGCGGTCGTAGATCGTCTGGATGCCCATGTAGGTGAACTTGTCGTCGCGCTCCATGCGGAGGGCGGCGGCGAGCCGGGGCAGGTCGAAGCCGAGGAGATCGGCGGCGAGGCGACCGACCTCGACCCCGTGCTTCACGTAGTCGGCGAAGTGGGCCGCGTGGACGGCGGCGAGGTCGACGCCGAACTCGCGCAGCGTCTCGCGGGGCAGGACCTCGCGGTAGACGCGGTTCAGGAGGAGCCGGGCGGCAACGAAGGTGTAGGAGGGCTCCCGCTCGATGCGGGACTTCGCCGTCATGATCATCGCCTGCTCCACCTCGTTCGTGTGGACGCCGTCATAGAGGGTGACGAGGGCCTCGTCGGCCATCTCGCGCCAGGAGCAGCGGTCCTCCAGGCCGCGGCAGGCCTGCATCAGTTCCCGCCGGACGCGCTGGACGTCGAGGGGCTCCTGGGCGCCGGAGCGCCGCGTCACCATGACGCTCGACTGGGGCTGGCCGGCGATGTCCTTGTCGCCGCGCAGGGCGCGGGCCATGCGGCGCTCCTCGCGGTAGATGATGTAACGGCGGGCGATGGCCAGGTGGCCGCCGCGCATCAGTTCCATTTCGACGAGGTCCTGGATGCGCTCGATCTCCAGCTGTTCCCCCTGGACGGCGAAGGCGAGGGCCTTCTCGACGACGCAATCGGCGACCTTCCGGACGGCGAGGAAGTCGGCCTCTTCCAAGGGCATCTCACGGGCGATCTCCCGCTCCGCCTTGAACGCCGCCTCGACGGCGAGGAAAATCCGCTCCTCGTTGAAAGACTCGACCCGTCCGTCCCGCTTGCGGATCGTAAATTCCTTTTCCTGCAGGGGATCGATCCCCGCCAGATTCATCTGTCCCTTAGGCGCATCGCTCATCGTCATAAACATTTCCCTCAATCACTTTTTCGCTTTGGGACAACCTTCCGCTTCCTTCGTTGTCCCTTTTTAAATCCGTTCGTCTCTTTCTTTTCCTTTCCGCCGTACCGCGACGGAAAGCGGTCCCCTGCCCTTTCGGGGCAAGCGAACCTCCTCGCTTCTCACTGCCTCTCTCTCCTTCCGCTCCTGCCTCGCACCGTCGCGCGACCCGCCCGCGTTTCCGCCTGCCTTTGGAGAGACAGAGACGCCGTGTCCCGCTGCCTGATTAAATTCGCCTTAAAAACGTCCCCCTCGCTTCTTGCCGTCCTTTCTTTTCCGAAAGGACGAACGACAGAAACTCCCCGGCCTGTTTTATTGTTGTAACTTACCTTCGTTTTTTAAGACGCGACGTGATGTTGATCCGTTCCCCGCTTCCATCGCACCGACCGCCCTCCCCTTTCCCAATGAAAGGATTTTGGGGTGGCGACCGGTTCCGAGGGGGAGTTTTTCCATCTTTTCCAAGAAAAACACCCCTTCAGATTGTGCTCTGGAAGCAAAGAACGCACTACTAATGGTAGGTATTTCTGCACAGATCGAATCGTGAACGCAAGATTTTTTTCAAAAAAAATCACTCTGAAAGGGACTCATACCACAGGATATGGTAGAGAAAGGAAAAAATGCGAACCACTAATAGACGATGGTTGCTGAACCTCATTTTTTCATGTTAAAACATATTTAACGTGAAAAGCACCCCCTTCCCCTTAGGGAAGCATTTTCAACGCCATTTTAGGTTCCCTTTTCGTTCTGCCCGGAAAAATTTCGCCCTCTCTTTCGCCTCTCTTTAGAACGGGTCATGCACTAAGCGGCTGCGGTCATTTGTCATGGACAAAAGTTTTGACATTTAAGCATACCGTGAGACCATTTCACCCTATCTATCCTACTCGGGTTCAGTGTAGTTAAATCTCCTTTTTATGGCCCAGCCCCGTTCCCTGTTTCCCGCCACCCACCGCTCCGCACACTTCGTTCCCGCTCCTTCGATCTCTTCCCCCGCCGTGGCGGCCGAGGACCATCCCCTCTCCCTCATCCTTTCCTCCCTGGGCCAGACCCAGGAAGCCTACCTGATCCTGACCCCGGACACCGGGGACGACCGCGACCCCGATTCGGGCCAGATCATCTTCCTCAACGCCGCATTCCACCGCCTCACCGGCTACTCCGCCGAAGACCTGCGGGGCCGCGCCCCCGCCCTCCTCTTCCCGCCCGAGACCCGCACCCTGCAGCGGCAGAACGTCCGGGAGACCCTCCGGCGGCGCGAGGCCTATTTCCGCGACGTCCTCCTCACCCGCAAGGACAACCAGTCGATCTGGATCGAGCTTCAGATCCTCCCCGTCGTCCCTTCCTCCAACGGCCACGGCGCCAAGGGGGCGAACGCCGCCCCCACCCACTGGGTCGCCATCCTGCGGGATATCTCGGAGCGGAAGCTCACGGAGCAATCGCTCCTCGAAAGCCAGATGCGGCTCAACGGCATCCTCAACTCCCTCAGCGACGTCGTCTGGTCGACCACCCTCGACCAGGACCGCTTCATCTACCTGAGCCCCTCGACGGAGAACGTCTTCGGGCGTCCCGTCGAGGCCTTCTACCACGACGCCTCCCTCTGGTTCTTCACCATCCACGCGGAGGACCGCGAGCGCGTCCGCGCCGTCATCGCCGCCGCCGTGGCCCGGAACGAGGACGCCTTCGAGATCGATTACCGCATCGTCCGCCCCGACGGGGCGATCCGCTGGCTGCGCAACCGGGGCCGCATCATCCGCAACCGCGCCGGGAAGCCCTCCCACCTCGACGGCATCGCCGACGACGTCACGAACACGAAGCTCACCGAGATCGAGCTGGAGCGGATGGCCAACTTCTCCCGCTTCAACCCGAACCCCGTCTACGAGCTCACCCTCGGCGGCAACGTCACCTACTCGAACAGCGCCGCGCTGAAGCTCGCCCAGTCCCTGGGCCACGAGACGAGCGGCGAGATCCTCCCACCCGAGGTCGACGAGATCGTCGCCCGCTGCCTGGAGAAGCGCGAACCGATCCTCCGCCTGGAGACCACCTACGGGGAACGCACCGTCAGCTGGTCCTTCTTCCCTGTCCCCGGGGAAAAGGCCGTCCACTGCTACGCCGGGGAGATCACCGACAAGCTCCGCCTAGAGAAGCAGCTCCACCAGTCGGAGAAGTTGAAGTCGATCGGCCAGCTCGCGGGCGGCATCGCCCACGACTTCAACAATATCCTCACCGTCATCCAGGGCTTCACCGAACTCCTCCTCTCCCGCGAGGACCAGGACGCCGTCACCGTCGATCAGCTGACCCAGGTCTCCGTCGCGGCGGGCCGGGCCCAGGACCTCACCCGGCAGCTCCTCATGTTCAGCCGCCGCCAGGTGATGAAGCCGACCACGCTCGACATCTCCCTCATCGTCCGCGACATGGCGAAGATGCTCTCCCGCCTCGTCGGGGAGCGGATCGAGCTGAAAATCCTTCCCGCCACTTCCGCCGTCCTGATCGAGGCCGACCGCAGCATGGTGGAGCAGATCGTCCTCAACCTCGTCGCCAACGCCCGGGACGCCATGCCGTCCGGCGGCGCCATCTGGCTCTCCTCCGAGACCGTCACCCTCGCCCCGGACGACACTGCCGGGCGTCCCGAGGCCCGCGCGGGCCGCTTCGCCCTCCTCACCGCGAAGGACTCCGGCGTCGGCATGGACGAGCGGACCCTGGCCCGCATCTTCGAGCCCTTCTTCACCACGAAAGAGATGGGCAAGGGGACCGGCCTCGGCCTGGCCACCGTCTACGGCGTCGTGAAGCAGCACGAGGGCTGGATCGAGGTCGATAGCACCGTCGGCGTCGGCACCACCTTCCGCATCTACCTCCCCCTCTCCACGAAGGCGGGCGTCGCCGGTCCACTCCTCAAGGGCCCCGCGAAGCCCGTCGGCGGGAACGAGCTGATCCTCGTCGTCGAGGACGAGGCCCACGTCCGCCAGCTCGTCGTCGCCATCCTGAAGAGCGCGGGCTATCAGATCCTGGAGGCGAAGAGCGGCCTCGACGCCATCGGCGTGTGGGAAAACCACATGGACAAAATCGACCTCGTCCTCTCCGACGTCATCATGCCCGGACTCATCACCGGCATCGACCTCGGGGAAAAGCTGGCCGCAGAGAAGCCGGGCCTCCCCGTCATCCTCAGCAGCGGCTACAGCGCCGAGGTCATCGGGGAGAACCTCTCCCTCGACCCGAGCATCAACTTCCTCGCGAAGCCCTATCCCCCCCACGCCCTCCTGCGGATGGTGCGGGAATGCCTCGACAAGCGGGCGAGCGGGGTCGCGGGGTAGTGGGGGAAAGGGGGCGCGGGGGGGGGGAGCAGCCCCTTTAAGGAGAGTTCGACTCCGCTGAATCGAACCTCCTTGGGAGAAAGAACTGTGGGAGGGGAGCAGGCAGAGGCGCCTCATCAACCCCGATGCGGGTTGCCTTTATCTCGTGTCCCTGTGTAGCCTCGGCGACTCTCCCCCTCTTTTATGCGCAAAATCCTTGTCGTCGCGTTGGTCGCCCTCCTGACTCTTCTCCTCCTTGGCGGCGGCGCGGCGGGCTGGTGGTACTTCCTCCGCCCGGCGGGGCCGTCCGCCGCCGCCTACCTCCCGGCGGAGACCCTCCTCTTCGTCGAAGTCCCGGACGGCGCGGCCACCCTCCGCCACTACCGGACCTGCCCCTGGCGGAAAATCTTCGAGCATCCCACGATCCGCGCCTTCTGGCACAACCTCCAGGCCGCCTCCCCGCAGGCCCTCGCGAAGGCGACCGCGGCCCTGCCCGCCCCGCAGCAGAAGGAGGCGGAAACCGTCCTCGCCTCCGCCACCCCCCTCATCCACGACCTGCCCCTGTTGCTGCGCGGCGATTCCTTCGCCGCCCTCACCCGTGTCGACCTCGACGCCGACGCCGCCGCGCCGGACAAGCCGAAGGCGGAGCGGGTCGGCTTCCTCGTCGGCTTCCGGACCCGCGCCCTCCCCTTCGTCCCCGACCACGGCGCCGACTCCCTCTTCCAGGCGCTGACCCAGGCCCTCTCCCGCGGCCACGCCGAGACCCTCCAGACCTTCGTCACCGACCGCAACGGCATCCCCTGCACCTCCGTTTGGACCACGGAAGGACCGCTCAAGAACGTTCACCTCTGCCGCGCCCGCGTCGGGGAATGGAACGTCATCGCGTGGGGGGAACAACCCCTCTTCGACTGGGTCGACCGGGCCACCGGCAAGACCCCGCGCGAGACGTCCCTCCTCGCCTCCGACGAATACCGGAAGGCGACCGCCGAGGTCGATCCGAAGGCCGACGTCCTCGAATACGCCGGGCCGGGCTGCATCGACCTCTACGTGAAGCTCCTCGAAAAATTCGAAGCCTTCCAGCAGAAGACCCTTGAGGCCAAGGTCGCGGCCCAAACACCCCCGCCCGCGCCAGGCACCGAGGCCCCGGGGACCGTCGTCCACACCACCCCCGCCACTCCCACCATCGGTTCCACCCTCGTCCGGAAGATGTTCCCGCACGGCCACGCCGCCGCCGGCTCCCTCTCCCTGACGCCGAACGGGACCCGCTCCAGCGGCCTCTGGACCTTCCCCCACGCCGACCGCGAACTCTACGACAAGCTCTGCCCGCCGAAGACCCGCTTCGAGTCGGCCTCCCTCACCACCCCCACCACCCTCGCCTACGTCGGCTCCTCCCTCGATCTGGGCGCCGAACTCGACCTGATCTTCTCCATGCCCGGCATGGAGCAGGCATCGACCTCGATCACCGATTCCTTCAAGACCCTCGGCCTCGACTGGCGGGAAAACTTCGTCAACGCCCTCGGCAACGAGGACGCCCTCGTCATCGATTGGCCGGAAAAACAGGACCTCCCCGACGTCCTCCTCGCCTTCTCCGTCGCCAGCGCCGACCGCTTCACCCCGCTCTTCGACAAGATCGCCGCCGTCGCCGCCCCGGCCTTAGCGATGTTCGGCACCGCGGAAAACTTCACCGCCGGGGACTACCGCGCCGTCGCCGTCCACCCGAAGCAGAGCGACCGCCTCTCCCCCACCCTCTTCGACGGCCCCCACTTCTGGGGACTGAGCCTCCGCGCCGAGGGGGCGAAGCGCCTCCTCCCCACGGAGCGCGCCGCCGCCGACGGCAAGCCCCTGGCGCAGGAGACCCTCCTCGGCCCCCTCGCCGACGCGAAGGTGGGCGACGGCTTCACGAAACTCTATTGGATGAACGTCGGGAAACTCTACGACCGCACCTACCCCGTCCTCGCGCCGAAGGCGAAGGCCTACCTGGCCGCCCACCCGCCGAAGGACGAGGCCGGCCTCGCTCCCTTCCGGAACCTCCCCGATCCCTCCTCCCTCGGCGCCGTCCTCGGCGAATGGCGGATGGCCGTCACCGCCGACCCCGACGCCGTGCGGGTCTACAAGGTCTGGACGCCTTAAGCGTCCCCAAAGCAATCGGCTTAAGCTGCGCCCTTCGCCCGCTTCCGCGCGATGAGGAAGCCGAGGGCGAGGCCGAGGACGAAGACCGCGCCGACGACGCCGAACGTGATCCAGAGGTAAGGCCGCGTCGGGGGAAACGACGTCTCCGTCATCGCGGTGCTGCAGCAGGAATCGGCAAGGAAGCGGATCATAGGACCGGGATTCTGCCGCAGGCGGGGGAAAAAGAAAAGCCCGGAGGGGGCGGGGGCGGGGGCGGGGGCGGGATTCCCCGGGTCCCCCCGCTACCGCCAGACCAATCTCAACGCGGCGAGGACGGAGAGCCAGAGGGCGAATTGCTCGAACTGCCGTTGCGGGATCCTCCCCGCGATCCGTTTCCCGAACCAGAGGCCGACGGCCACGCAGGGGGCCAGGGCGAGGGAGAAGAGGAGGGAGCGGGGGGTGACGAGGCCCATCTTCGCGCTGAAGGGGAGCTTGCAGAGGTTCGTGACGAAGAAGAGCCAGGCGATCGTCCCGACCATCTCCCACTTCGGCAGGCGCAGGCTCAAAAAGTAGAGGCTGGCGACGGGGCCGGCGGCGTTCGCCATCATCGTCGTCACTCCGGTGAGGACGCCCATGGAGAGGTTATAGTGATGGGAGGCGACGAACCGGTCGAGCCGGTCCCCGGTGTTCTCCCGGATGAGCTGGAGCGCGGCCAGGCTCAGGGTCAGCCAGCCGATCAGGGGCCGGTAGAGGCCTTCGGGAATCCGGTCCATCAGGAGGAAGCCGAGGACGACCCCGGCCAGCGTCGGCGGCAGGAGGCGGCGGAAGAGGTCCCAACGGACGCTCTTCCTGAAAAGAAAGAAAACGGCCCCGATGTCCCCGACGATGAGCAGGGGCAGGACGAACCCGGTCGAGACCTTCGCCGGGAGGAGGAGGGCGAAGAGGATCGTGGTGAAGATGCCGATGCCGGGCAGCCCCCCTTTGTTCAGTCCCAGGACGAAGGCCCCGACCACGGCCAGGGCCCAGGTTCCGGTACCCCAGGAAAAGGTCTCCGGGGAGGCGGCGAGGAAGGGGAGGTGCATAGGGAGGCATGAGTATGACATAGGAACCGCCTAGGGGAAAATCTTTGGTGCGCATTCCTCATCAACCGGATACGCTGTCCACCGCATGGCGATATGGATGGCATGGCTGGATGCCCCGTTGCTTCGACGGCTTCGAACCTGGATCGGGCGCTGGATTCCGACGTTGTGCGGCGGGATCTCCCTTGTCCTCGGACTCTTTTTTCTGGTGGCGTGGCGGCTCCATGCCCCCTTCCTGCTGCAGGAGGCCAAGGTCTTCTGGCCCATCAAATACAACACGGCACTCGCCCTGGCTTGCTGCGGAACCGGCCTCCTGTTGCTGACGCTGCGCCGGGGCCGGGGGACGGCCTGGCTGGGAGGCCTGGTCGCGGTCTTCACGGGGTTGACGCTGCTGGAGCACCTCAGCGGGTATAACCTCGGCATCGACCGCCTCTTTTTCGTCTCCCCGGCCCACACCGGCGATCCGTTCCCCGACCGGATGGCCCCCCTGACGACGTTCTGCCTGATGCTGGCCGGGACGTCGCTCTGGCTCTGCGGCCGGCACCCCGCTTCCCGGGGCCGCCTGGCCGTGGGCGGCATCCTGGGCTGCATCGTGATGACGATGGCGGGGATGGAACTGCTGGGCTACCTCTTCGGGATCACGTCGGCGACGGGGTTCGGGCTGTTCACCCGGATGTCGGGCTACACGGCGGCGGCCCTCGTCTGCGGCGGCGCGGGGCTCCTCGTCTGGGCCGGTAGGGAGAAGCGCCATCGCGGCATCAACATCGCCCGGTGGCTGCCCATGACGGGGTCGGTCTCGCTGATGGTCATGATCGCGCTGAACGCCGCGATGAGCCTCGGCCAGCTCCAAGTCTCCCTGGAGTGGCGCCGCCACAGCCACGACGTGCTCTCGGCGGCGCAGAAATTCCAGGTCGATCTGCTCGATTTCCGACGCGGGATGAGGGGCTATATCCTGACGGGGAAAGAGGAGTCGCTTCGGATCTACGAGAACGGGATGCGCCGGGCCTCGGACGACGTCCATGAACTCCTGGAGTTGGTGAAGGACAATCCCCGCCAGGAGCAGCGCGCCCACGCCCTCGCCGACGACCTCGACAAGGTCCTCGCCAACACGCGGCAGGCGCTCGATCTTCGTTCGGCGAAAGGAGGCTCGGCTGCGGAGGAGATGGTGTCGGGCCAGATCGGCTTCGCCTTGATCAGCCAGGTCGTGGCCGACGTGCAGATCCTGACCGACGAGGAGCAGCGGCTCCTCGTCGAGCGGTCGACACTGGCCGAGACCCACTTCCGCCACACGACCCACCTGCTGATCTTCGGCAGCGCCATGGCGGCCGTGCTCCTCCTCCTGGCCCACGGCCTGGCCGACTACGAGGTGAACCGGCGGCGGCGGACGGAGGAGGAGCTCCGCATCCTCTCCGAGCGCTTCCGGCTGGCCGCCGAATCGTCGGAGACCGGCATCTGGGACCTCGACATGACGACGAACCGCGTCGCCTGGGATCGGAGGATGTACCAGATCTACGGCCACACGGAGGGAAAACCCATTGCATACCAGACCTGGGTGGAGGCCGTCGTGCCGGAGGATTTCCCCGCAGTCGAGGCCGCCTTCCGCCGCCTGATCGAGGACAAGGGACGGGGCAGCGCCGAGTTCCGCATCCGACGCCCGGACGGCACGGTGCGCCACCTCTACATGGCCGCCGGGGTCTGGCTCGACGAGGCGGGGAAAGTCTCCCACGTCGTCGGCGTGAACCTCGACATCACGGAACGGAAGCGGATGGAGGCGGCGCTGGAGGAGCGGAACCTCGCCCTGGTCGACGCGGCGGCGGCAAAGAACCGGTTCCTGGCGAACATGTCGCACGAGCTGCGGACGCC
>CAISZB010000460.1 GCA_903889845.1 uncultured Verrucomicrobium sp.
CCACTCGCCGGAGGAAGGCACCGAGCGTGGCGGCCCAGGCGGAATCGACCCCGATTTCGGGGAAGCGGACTGATTTTTGGATCTTCGCCTCGACCTCGTCCGGGGTTTGCTCGCGGAAGGCGGGGTGGTAACCGACGGAGCCGTCGGCGCGGCGGATATAGGCATCTCCGATATGTTCCGTTGTTGCCTGGTAGACGGGGTGCCCGAAAAAGGCGTTCCATTGGCAGCGCCACCGCTTCGGGCCGCTTTCTCGTAAGTCGGCCAAACGGATGGGGAAAGGGCGCTGGAAGGCTGAAGAGGGAAGGGGGAGATCCCATTCACCGACGAGGGTGCGAACTTCGGGAAGGAGGCATCGCCAGTAACCTTTCCAATAACCGGCGTCGAGACTCCAGGAGTCGAGGCAGAGGATCAGATGCCTGGGTTCTCTCCCGGCGTCTCGTAGAACTTGGTAGAGACCGAGATAGTCTTCCAGGACGCCGCGACGGACGCCATAGTTGCTAAAGGTCCGGCCCGGAAAGAGGGACCCCTGAAACTGAAGGACGGTGCTGGAACCGAAGAGGGCAATGTCGGTTGCCATCGCCCGCTCCAGAATCAGGTGTTTTTGGAGAAGGCGGTCGTCGAAATGGGCACGGTTGGGAGGAAAAGAGACGTTTTTCCTCGAAAGTTGTATCCGGGCGATTTCCTTCTCGTAATGGATGAGTGGGGATATCCAGTTCATGGAAAGACACTCGGAGCCGGAGAGGCGGCTACACGCATGCCGTATCGGAGCAGGAGTTGTGCGAGTGCCCATCCCACTCCGGCAAGAAGGAGGAGGCCCTGCATTTCGAATAGGATGAAGGAGATGGGAATGTAGGCGAAAGAGCCGTTGGCCAGATAACCCGGCAATAGAGAGAAGAGGAAGGAGGCCGCAAGGATTGCGTAAAGGCGGCAAAGAACGCGGGGTGGAGTGCCCGCGAAAAAAAGGATGAGGACAAAAGAAACAATGGGGAGAGGGCTTAAGGGCCTGAAAAAATGGGTCTTTCCGTCGCCGGGGAACGGATAGGGATTGTTCTCCTTGGAGAAAGCGTGTTGCGTCTGTTCAGAAGGCAATCGTCCCATGGCCCACAGGTAGGAAGTTCCGATGGAGGCGGGCTTGGTAAGCAGGAAAAGCTTGAGCGTTTTGAGGGGATATTTTTTGGCAATGGTAAAGAAGAGCTCCCGGGCGGCGGCTTCGTATAGAACATGATTTGTGGCAAATCCGAAGCCGATGGGGCCCTCTTCGAAGGTGGCATGATAGCGTTTTCTGTCGGGTCCCTGAAGTAGGAAGTTTTTTACGGCGGCGATAGCGCCGGTGTCGCTCTGGCCGCAGCCGTATTCCTTGTCGATATCCTTGTCGGCACCATAGCCCTGAAGCATGGTGTGCCAGATGACGTGTCCTGGGATATCGTATTTTTTAAACGTGTCGTCAAGGATGGCATTTTTGTACACAGCCATTCCCAAGAAAGCGCCAAGGACAAGGAGAGGCGCCCATGCCGCCTGCCAGAGGGTGCTCAAAACTGAAGATTTCTCTCCCGGGGAATCGGAGGGGGATTGCTTTTTGCGAAAGAAAAGGAAGCCGCCAATCCAGATCAAAAACAGTGCCATGAGTTCCCACGCATCGCTGGCCCGGACGTAAACGACGAGAGCGAGGAGGATTGCCTGGAATAGGGCGCCGCCGAGAGCGAAGGGTGAGGGGCGGGTGTTGCGGATCAAAAGGAAGGCAAGATGAAAAACCGGAAGAAGTCCCGCCATGCCAAAGCTGCGGGTGGCGGCGGGACTCCCCACGCCGATATTCAGCGGCAAACAGAGCAATGTGGTGTAGAAACCTATAAAGAACAAGGGAAGGACAAGGAGCTCTCCTCGATGGTGAAAAAATTGGATCGCAAAACAGATCGAAGAAATGAGCAGGAGGAAGAAATAGAAGAAATAGATGCTCGTGAGTCGGCAACCAAAAGTAAGGAAGGCGAGTTTGACGACGAGAAAGCTCCCTTTATCGTCGGCGAAGCTGTGGATGACAGTGCTTTTGTCGACATTTTGAAGGTGGAGGGTGTTGTCGATGGCGTCGTCGTAGGCGGAAAAATCGATTTCTTCGAAGGGTTTGGAAAAATAGCGATAAATGGAAGCGTAGATGGTGCACGGGGGAGAGCCGTACCGCTCGGAGATGACGGAGGGGATGGCCAAGCCGTAACGGGATTCGTAAATTTCGGGCATTCCAAGCTCGAATCCCGTCTTGAAGGAAAGAAGGAAGAAATATAGGGCAATCAGGCACAAGGCCGCACTGCGGAGGCCTCCTCCGATAGAAACGGGATTCCTCAAGATGATTCGGAAGCGAGGCATCGTGGGACGGTACCAAATAGGGGAGAAAGGGAACAAGAGTGAAAGAGGGCGCACTGGAGGGTGGCGTTCCTGCCAGGCGTCATTTCAGGGAAAGCCGTTGACTCCGTACAGGGCGGGCCGGTGCTTTTTAAGGTCTCATGGCGAATCCCCCCCCTTCCAGGCGGCGGCGGCTAAGGCCCGCTGCCTGGCTTTCCGGAAGCGAATTCTCGACGTTTCCCAAAAGGTCCCGGCCCTCCACATCTCCCCGGCGCTCTCCAGGCTAGCATGACTCCATCCGCAGCCCTCTGCGCGGGAGGTCATGAAGAAGCGCAGCGCCTCTGTGGCGATAAAGCGAGTCACCTCCACCTGTACGGGGCTCTACCCGGCCCCGAAGGGCAGCTTGAATCGCTCCAGGATCAGGTGCTTCTGGAGGAGGCGGTCATCGAAGTGGGCCCGGTCGGCGGGGAAGGCGGCGTTTCGTCCCGAGAGCTGGATTCGGGCGATGTCCTTTTCGTCGTGGAGAAGGGCAGCGAAGTCGGGTTTTCTGCCTTGAGATATATCAGGATTGCGTTGTGTGGAGGAAGGCGAGGAAAAGGAAGGCATGGGGCTGTGCTTATTTTGAATCCCCTATTTTGCTCTTCCAAGAATGGAAAGGCGGAGTTTTCTGATGAAGATTTTGAGGAGGATGAAGAATGAGACGGAGGCAAGCTCGCTACGGGGGCCGTGAAGTAACTTACCGGCGGCTATCTTGGCATCTGATTCACCTGGAGAGGGCCAAATAAAGAGAGCGCAAAATTTACGTTTTAGGATTGTGAAGAGGATCCGGAAAGAAAGGGTTTTCAGCCCTTTGACGGGAAGTTCTAGCAATTGTTCTTCGATGAATAGCGCTCGTGTGATATCGGGAATCCATCCATCTGCAGGGAGAATGGGCGGCGGCGGTAGGCGTGGGTGCAGATGGATGGGGCGAGGCATCAGCCGCTGATATTTATCATGAAAGAAAGGAGGATGATCTTTCTTTTGTTTCGATGAAGCTAATTCCGGCCAAGCTTCCTGGTAATGACTCTGCGTTGGGTATTTGTTTCCCGTCGACTTTTCAGTCTTTCTGGCAACCACAAAAGTCAGGCCCACTTTGCCGGGATCAAACAATCCGCAGGAACTAAGTTCAAGGTATCCGGGTAAATATTCGAATACGTTGATCGGTTTGAAGAAGTCGGTTTCAATCTCGATATAGTAAATAGTTTCGATCTTGAACTGATTGGTTGTATAATAGTCATAAAAGAAAGTCGGGGAAAAGTTGTAAAAGCCATGATCGACGCAATTGTTCGACGGGGCGTGGTGGATCACCCGGCCCCCCGGCTTCAATAGATGAAAAATGTTTTCCAAGGCGCCAGGCACGTTATAGATGTGTTCCAGGGTGCCGCCATCGTAGACGAGATCGCAAGTCGAATGGTGTTTCTCGGGAATGGGGTAATTGAGATCCCAGATGATCTCCGCTTTCTCGAAGGCCGATGCGTCGATGCTTTCGACGCTATCGAAGCCCAACGCTGTGAAATAAGGGAGGTCATCCAGGGTGGGGATCTCTCGGATATTGGGTCTTAATGTCTCGGTGAGGCGCGTGGGGAACAATGAAACCTGATGTTCCTTGGCGAGATTTCTAAATTCCTCCGCGTTGATTCGGATATCCTGACGGCCCAATTGAAGCGCCTTTCCGCAGAAAGGAGGGCGTTTGTGTTCCTCCAAAATCAAGCGTGTCGAACAAGAGCCGATTCCCATGCGGCGAATGTATTTCCTTAGAAACGGCAATACAATTTTATAATGGCAGCGCCCCCAAAGTGCCCTGTTGAAAACTGATTTTGACGGAGCCCACCGCTACCGACGTAGGGAGTAGGCGAGGACAGGGACAGCGGCTTCAGCGAGGAGAGAGCCGAGCCCGTGTTCCAAACAGTTTCTGAGAGATGACGGAGGGGATGGCCAAGCCGTAACGGGATTCATAAATTTCGGGCATTCCAAGCTCAAAGAGGGCAGGTTGGGGTGTGGCGTTCCTGCCAGGTGTCATTTCAGGGAAAACAGTTGACCCGGTACAGGGCGGGCCGGTACTTTTTAAGGTCTCATGGCGAATCCCCCCTTCGACGCGGCGGCGGCCAAGGCCCGCTGCCTGGCTTTCCGGAAACGAATTCTCGACGTTTCCCAAAAGGTCTCGGCCCTCCACATCTCCCCGGCGTTCTCCTGCCTGGAGATGGTCGATGTGGCCTACAACGGCCTGATGAACCGGACGGGCGACCCGGAGACGGAAGACAAGTTCATCATTTCCAAGGGACACGGCTCCCTTTCCCAGTACGTCGTCCTGGAACACCTCGGGATCATCCCGAAGGAGATGCTCGACAATTTCGCGAAGCCCGGCTGGCCGCTGGCGACCCACCCGGACTACGGCAATCCCGGCATCGAGGCCTCGACCGGCTCCCTGGGCCACGGGCTGCCGCTGGCCGTCGGCATGTCCTATGCGGACAAGATGGACAAGAAGGACCGGACGATGTTCCTCGTTATGAGCGACGGGGAGATGATGGAAGGGTCCAACTGGGAGGCGCTGATGGTCGCCCCCTCCTTCGGCATCAAGAACATCGTCGCGATGGTCGATTTGAACGACTTCATCTCCCTCGGCCAGACGAGCAAGGTCCTCCCGAATTTCTATCCGATCGTCGAGAAGATCCGGGCCTTCGGCTGGGAATCGCTTGAGGTCGACGGGCACGACTCGCAGGCGATCTACGACGCCGTGACGTCCCGCTCCCGGACGAAGCCCTTCATGCTGGTCTGCCGGACGACGAAGGGCAAGGGGGTGAAGTTCATGGAGAACGTCCCCATCTGGCACTATCGCTCCCCGAACCCCGAGGAATACCAGACCGCCCTCCGCCTCCTCGACGAAGCCTACGCCGCCTAATTTCACGATCACGCCATGAGAAATTCCTTCGCCAACGCCTTCTACGAAATCGCCAAGGACGATCCCCGGATCTACCTCATCGCCGCCGACATCGGCGCGGCGGCGGGCGTCCTCACCTTCATCCAGGAGTATCCGGAGCGCTTCCTCAACGTCGGCGTCGCCGAGGCGATCATGATCGGCATGGCCGCCGGGATGGCGATGCGGGGGAAGATCCCCTTCGCCTACACCATCGCACCCTTCACGATCTACCGCCCCTTCGAGCAGGTCCGCGACGACTGCTGCTACCAGGATCAGCCGGTCCGCCACATCGCCGTCGGCCGCGCGCTGAACTATCCCCTCCTCGGCGCGACCCACAACGCGACGGAGGACATCGCCCTCATGTGCGCACTGCCGAACATGACGGTGCTGACCCCGTGCGATCCCGCCGAGACGCGGGAAGTGACGCTGGCGACGCGCCAGATCGACGGCCCCCTCTACCTGGGCATGGGCAAGGCGGGCGAGCCCGACCTGACGGCCAACGCGGAGCCCTTCCGCCTCGGCAAGATCCGGAAGCTGCGCCACGGGAGCGACCTCGCGATCCTGACCTACGGGCCGATCGCGAAGATGGCCCTCGACGTCGCCGACCGCCTTCAGAAGGAGAAGGGGAAATCGACCGCCGTCTACTCCGTCCATTGCATCAAGCCCCTCGACAAGGAAGGCATCCTCGGCGTCCTCAACGGGTTCCCGGAAGTCGTCGTCTTCGAGGAGCATTCCCCCTTCGGCGGCCTCGGGCCGCAGGTGAAGGAGCTGGCCTGGGACGCCGGGGTCGCTGGGAAGACGCGCCTGAAGACCTACTCCCTCCAGGACCGCTTCGCCCACGCCTACGGCAGCTACTATGAAGTCCTCGCCGCCCACGGCCTGACGCCGGAGCGGATGTTCGAGGAATGGTCCAAACTCTGATTCCCCCGCCATGGCTTTCAAGGACTTCATCTCCGGCATCCACAACGCGACGAAGCGGAACTACATCCAGCGCGTCGTCGAGCACGACAAGGCCGAGTGCGCGACGGTCTCGAAGCGGTTCGACAAGGACTATTTCGACGGCGACCGGAAGTACGGCTACGGCGGCTACAAGTACGACGGCCGCTGGGTCGCCTTCGCCGAGAAGCTGATCGCCCACTACGGGCTGAAGCCGGGGGACAAGGTCCTCGACATCGGCTGCGGCAAGGGATTCCTGGTCCACGATTTTCGCAAGGTGCTGCCGGGCCTCGAAGCCTACGGCATCGACGTCTCCACCTACGCGATCGAGAACGCGATGCCCGAGGCGAAACCCTTCGTGCAGGTCGGCGACGCGGTGAAGCTCGACTTCCCCGACAAGGAATTCGACCTCGTCATCGCGATCAACACGATCCACAACCTCCGCATCTACGACCTCTACAAGGCGCTGCGCGAGATCGAGCGGGTCGGGAAGAAGAACAAGTTCATCGTCATGGACTCCTACCGGAACGAGCAGGAGAAGGTGAACCTGATGTACTGGCAGATCACCTGCGAGTGCTTCTTCACCCCCCAGGAATGGGAATTCATCTTCGAGCAGACCGGCTACACCGGCGATTACGACTGCGTTTGCTTTTCCTAGGCTGCGGCGTGTTAGAGCCTGTTACCCCCTTTGGGAAGGCCGCGCCGGAGGGGCTACGCCCCTCTCCCCTAGGCGCGCGCAACGCCGCGTGCCTGCATGGCACGCAAGGCAGCGCAGAACGAAGGGGAAGGGGCGCAGAACCCCGGCCCGAAGGGTTGCTTCCAAAAAGGCTCTCCCTCGGCGTTGCTCGTTCCTTGAGTGGCGCATCGGCCACACAGCGTCGCTCGCGCCTTGATGGAGAGCCTTTTTGGAAACAACGCGGCCCACCGGAATTCGTGGACAGACCCTAGCGCGTTACAGCGCCAAATCAAACCACCGCACCGTCCCCTTGTCCGTGGAACGGCCTTTCAGCGCCGCGCCGAGGCGGGTGATGGAGGCCTCGATCCCGGAGGGGAGGGGGGCGTTGGTGCCGGTGTCCTGGATCTCGAAACGGAGGCCGCTTTTCACGACGCCGGAAATCAGGACGATTTCCCCCTCGGCGCTCCGCGCGATTGCGTCGTTCAGCAGGACGGAGAGGACGCGGAGGAGGAGGGGGCCGTCTCCCGTGATTGTGGCGGGAATGCCGGGGAAGGCGTCGAAGGCGACGGTGAGAGCCTCCTTCTTGCCCGAGGACTGGACCCGGAGGCGGGCGGCGAGGGTGGCCTCGGCGGCGAGGGCGGCGGGCTCGAAGGGGGCGGAGGAGGGCTCCGGCTCGGCGGCGAGGACGGCGGCGGTCTCCGTCAGGGCCAGGGCGCGATCGCGGTTCGCGTCGGCGGGGAGGAGGCTCACCTCCTCGGCCAGGCGGATCAGGGCGTGGCTGTCGCCGCCGGTCTTCGCCGTCCGTTCCTTATGGGTATGGGCCAGGGCATCGCGCTTCAGGGCGGCGATTTCGTCGTCCCGTTCGGCGAGGGCGCGCCGGGAGGCCTCTTCGCGGTTCTGCGCCTGGCGGAGGGTATCGCGGAGGGCGGCGACCTCGGCCGCTTCTCCTTCCCGGTTCCGGGTCGTCGTCTCCAGCTCGGCGCGGAGGCGGTGGAGTGTTGAATCGGCGACGCCCGCGAGGGGCTTCGCCAGCCGGGGCCCGAGCCGGGAGGCGTGGGCCGAGGCAAGAAGGGCCGAGAGGCCAAGCGAGGCGGCGAGGGCGAGGAGGAGCGGGAGGGCGAATCCGGGCCAGTCGAAGCTGCGGCGCAGGTAGAGCGCCCCGACCGGCTGGCCGCCGATCCAGATGCCGACGGTCGTCTCCGTCCCCTTCAGGGCCGAGGTCTGGCCCTCCGGGAGAGACTTCTCCGGAACGGCCTCGACGGCGGCGTCCCGGCGGTATTGGGCGACGAGGGCGCCTTGGGCATTGTAGACGGCGGCGGCGGTGACGAG
>CAISZB010000461.1 GCA_903889845.1 uncultured Verrucomicrobium sp.
CGCTTGCGCTTGCCTGTGCCGCTCCATGCCCACCGCGCGTTTGTAGGCTTCTGAGGGGTGCCCCCTCTTCCGATCTAAGAGCCCGTAGGGGGAGAAGAGCGCGCAATGGAGGCTTTTCTTCTCCCGAGGCTCAGCCTCGGCTGAATCCCCGAATCTCCGAGGGTACGTACAGCGTGGGGAGACGGAACCAAACCGCCCAGACTCCTATTGGAAGAAGGCCACGCCCATTCCTTCGCGCCCCCCCATCCAAGACGCCGCCCCCCCTTCCGTGCCATGCTTCCGGCACGATGACCCAGCAACTCTTCGGCGTCACCTGCCCCGATTGCACCGGGGCGCAGACCTCCTTCAGCCTCTCCGCCTCCGTCGGCTCCAGCACCGGGGACGGCTGCGCGGGCGCAGCCCATGTCACGAAGTCGGCGAAGAAGAAGATCTGCCAGACCGGCCCCTGGCACGGCACACTGACCATCGCCGGGTACGACTGCTGCGACTCCGTCTCCGTCGTCCTCACGAACGACGACGGAAGCGTCAACTACGTCCTCGCCAGCCTCGGCTCCTCCCAAAGCTCGACCACCTTTTCCTTCACCGTCACCTGCACCCAATGCAGCGGCAACAACTACGTCCAGGTCATCAGCAGCGATGTCGACGGCTGCTCCCAAGGTTGGACCGGCGTCGCCACTTTCTCCGCCGGAGCCGCACCGCCCTAAAACATCTGCAACATCTATGCCTAGTTGGCCCCTCACCACCCTCCGCGAATGGGCGAAGTCCCGCCCCCCCGGCTACCTCGAAGACCTCCTCGCCCGCGCCCACCTCGCCGACGAAGGAGAAACCGTCACCCTAAACGACGCGGCCTATGCCGAGCTCTCTGCCCGCTACCGCCCGGCGCCCCCTTCCCGTCCCCCCTCCTTGCCAAGGCTGGCCGCGACGGCAGCAAGGGCCATTGGGCGCTTCGCCGCCTCCGGCTTCCAGAAAGCCCCGGAAGAAATCCGCCTCGCCCGACAGGCCCTCTGCCACACCTGCCCGGACTGGGACGCCGAGGGCTACGCGGGCCTGGGCCGCTGCCGCAAATGCGGCTGCAGCGGCATCAAGCTCTCCTGGGCCTCCGAGCAATGCCCCCTCGGCAAATGGGGCCGGGTCGATTCCGTCTAATGGCCGCTCACATCGACATCGGTCTCGACCGAGAGCCCCGGCACGAGGCGGCGCTCGTAGCCCCGGACCGAGTCGGGATCGAGGACGATCTTGACCGGCACCCGCTGGACGATCTTCGTGAAGTTCCCCGTCGCGTTCTCCGGCGGGAGGAGGGCGAAGGTCGAGCCGGAGCCGGGGGAAAGGCTGTCGATCCGCCCCGTGAAGACATGGTCCGGCACGGCATCGACCCGGACCCGGACCGCCTGCCCCTCGCGGAGCCGCCCGACCTGGGTCTCCTTGTAGTTGGCGACGACCCAGGTGTCCTGGACCACCGAGAGGAGGACCGTCCCCGGCGCGATCCGGTTCCCGGTCTGGACCGTCTTGTTCCCGACGTACCCCTCCGTCGGCGCCGCGATGGTGCAGTAGCCGAGCTGGTTCTGCGCGTCGTCGAGCGCGGCTTTGGCGACGAGCATCGCGTCCTTCGCCTGATCGCATTCCTGGACGGAGACGGCGGCGCTGGAGAGGAGCGCCACGGCGCGGTCGTAGTCGGCCTTCGCCCGCTCGTAGTCGGCCCGGGCCTTGTCGATGGCGACCTGGAAATCCTTCGGGTCGAGCCGCACCAACGTCTGCCCCGCCTTCACCGGATCGTTGTCGTCGACCGCCACCTCGGCGACGGTCCCGGCGACCCGGGCGCTGATCGCGTGGACGTGGCCGACGGTGTAGGCGTCGTCCGTCGTCTCGTGGTGGCCCGCGCGGATCAAAAGGGCCGTCGTCATGGCGACGGCCAGCAACCCGCCCCCGGCGAGGAGGACGAGCTTCCGTCGGTTCTTCGGTGCGGTCCCGCGCTGGATGCCGGTGGGCGCATGGCGCCCGTTGAGGGAGAGGGAGGGAGCGGTTTCAACAAGGGGAGTACTCATAAGGGAATGGCTTCGGGGTTACGGCTTGGTTTGGAGCCGGGCCAGGGCGAGGGCGCCCCGGAGTCCGGCTTCGATGAGTTGATCGGAAAGCACGGGATCGGTGACGGCGCGGGAGAGCTGGAGGCTGCCGATGGCGGTCGAGAAGACCGCCATGGCCCTCTTCTTCCGCTCCTCGGCCGTCTCCCGGCCCTCGGGCAGCCGCGCCTCGATGAGTTCCAGGACCCGGTTGACGTGCGCCGTAAGGTGGACCCGCGCCACCTTCGAACCGCGCCCGACCTCGGCGACCAGGCAGGCGATCGCACAGCCGCGTTCCGGGTGGTCCCGGTGTTCGGACCTCAGGTACCCCCGGAGGATCTCCTCCAGGCTCTTCCCCTCCTCGGCGGCCTTCCGCGTCCGACTAGTCCGGCCTGCCTCGTCGAGGGCGGCGCAGACCAATTCCTCCTTCGAGGCGAAGTGGCTGTAGAACCCGCCGTGCGTCAGCCCGGCCTGGGCCATCACGTCGGCGACGCCGATCCCGTTGATCCCGTTGCGGCGGAATTCCCGGGCCGCGATCTCGACGATCCGCTGGCGGGTTTCTTCCTTGTGTCCTTTTTCGTAGCGCATTGAAATTCCTTATTGAATTATGATCATAATATCATATGTTGATCATCATGCAACAAAAAACGGCGCGCCTTCCTTCGCAACCGCTCCCGGTGATCGACGGGATGTCCGACCGTCGGAAGCTGACGCTCTTCGCGCTGATGGCGCTGGGGCAGTTCATGGCACTCCTCGACACCCAGATCGTCGCCGCCTCGATCTCCGACATCCAGGCGGGCCTCGCCGCCGCGCCCGACGAGAGTTCCTGGGTCCAGACGGCCTACCTCATCGGGGAGATCGTGATGATCCCCCTCTCCGGCTGGCTCTCCCGGGCCTTCTCCACCCGGTGGCTCTTCACCGCCTCGGCGGCGGCCTTCACGGCAGCGAGCATGGCCTGCGGGTTCGCCTGGAACATCGAGTCGATGATCGCGGCACGGGCGATCCAGGGCTTCGTCGGCGGGGCGATGATCCCGACGGTCTTCGCGACCGGCTTCGCCCTCTTCAAGGGGAAGAAGCAGGCGGTGATCCCGGCCACCCTCGGCCTGCTCAGCAGCCTCGCGCCGACGATCGGGCCGACCCTGGGCGGCTGGATCACCGACGTCCTCTCCTGGCACTGGCTCTTCTTCATCAACCTCGTCCCCGGCCTGGCGATCGTCTTCACGATCCCCTTCTTCGAGGCCATCGACGAGCCCGACTTCTCCCTGCTGCGCCGCTTCGACTTCATCGGCCTCCTCCTCCTGACCCTCGCCCTGGGCAGCTTCCAGTACGTCCTGGAGGAGGGCTACCGCTGGAACTGGCTCGACGATCCCGACATCCGCGCCTGGGCCTGGACCGCCGCGATCGCGGGCGCCCTCTTCGTCTGGCGCTCCCTCGTCCACGCCAGCCCCCTCGTCGAGCTGCGGACGCTGCAAAGCCGGACCTTCACCGTCGCCTCCCTCCTCATCTTCGTCACCGGTTTCGGCCTCTTCGGCGGGATCTACGTCCTCCCCCTCTTCCTCTCCCGGATCGCCGGGTTCGACGCCCCGCAGATCGGCGAGGCCGTCTTCGTCGCGGGCCTCTCCCAGGTCCTCGTCGCCCCCATGATCGCCCGCTTCTCCCAGCGGATCGAGCCGCGGATCATGCTCTCCTCCGGCTTCCTCCTCTTCGCCCTCGGCCTCTGGCTCAGCTCCGGCGTCACCTCCCAATGGGCGGGCGGGGAATTCTTCTGGCCCCAGATCATCCGGGGCTTCGCGATCCTCATGTGCATCGTCCCGGCGACGACCCTGGCCCTGGGCAGCCTCCCCCCGGAGAAGCTGAAAATGGGCAGCGCCCTCTTCAACACCATGAGGAAACTGGGCGGCGCGGTCGGCATCGCGTGCATCAACACCTGGGTCAACGACCGGACGAACCTCCACTGGCATCGCCTGGCGGAGAACCTCCGCGAGGGCGATCCGAAGGTGCAGACGACCCTCCAGACCCTGGCCCGGACGGTCCACGCCCCGTCTCCGAGCGATCCCCACGTCCTGGCCCTGCTGGCAAAGACCGTCCGGAAGGAGGCCGTGACGATGGCCTTCGGCGACGTTTTTTGGCTGATGGCCCTCCTTTTTGTCTGCGCCCTCGTGCTGGTCCCCTTCCTGAAGAGGGTCACCGCCCCTTCTGCGGCGGCCTCCCGGGAGGCCCATTGACCCTTTTGACGATTTTTGAATCACTTCTTTACTTCCTTTCGAAAAGAGCGGAGCATCCCTGCAATTCGATCCATCGCTTCGCTCTGAAGCCCAGTAGTTGTGTCCCAGGTTTGTCCTGCTCGCTTCCAACGGTAATCCACATGCGTGCATATGCGCGCTCTTCATTCGATGTGAGGTCGTAACCTCAAACAAACAAAAGCAGTATGAAACTCTACGTAGGAAATCTTTCCTTCCAGACCAACGAGCAAGACTTGAAAGAGCTCTTCGCCCAACACGGCAACGTCACCGACGTCCATCTCATCATGGACCGCGAAACCCAGCGCTCGCGCGGTTTCGGGTTCGTCACGATGGGCAGCGCCCAGGAAGGCGAAGCCGCCATCGGCAGCCTCCACGGGAAGCTCGTCGACGGCCGCAACCTGACCGTCAACGAAGCCAAGCCCATGGAACCGCGTCGCGATTCCCGCGGCGGCGGCGGTGGTGGCGGCGGCGGCGGCTTCCGCCCTCGTCGCTAGTCCGCTCGTCGGCTAGCAAAGGAAAATCCTTTCCTTGCCCCCGGATCGCCTCGCGCGGTCCGGGGGCTTTTTTTTGCCTCGGGGCTCAGTGCGTGATCGAGTTGATCACCGTCCCCTTCTCCGGCATCACCTTGAGCGTCTTGTCGATGTACTTCTGGGACTGGGGTCCGACCTTGGAGTTGTTGATCTCGTCCTTCTCGACCGCGTTGAGGTCGGTTTCGTTCTCGATCACCGCCGGTTCGATCAGGACGACCAGCTCGTCGCGATCCTCGTTGTTCTTGTCGTCCCGGAAGAGCGCTCCGATAACGGGGATGTCCTTGAGGATCGGCACGCCCGTCCGGTTCTTCGTCTCCTGGTTCCGAATGAGGCCGCCCAGGACGATCGTCGAGCGGTTCGACACGGTGATCGTCGTCATCAGGGCGTCGGAGGCGATGATCGGGATACTGTTCCCGGAGATCGTGCTCGACCCGTTGAGGGTGTTGTTCTGGACGGCGATCTGGAGCGTCACCTCCTTGTTCGCGTTGATGAGGGGAATCACCTCCAGGAGGAGGGCCGCGTTCTTGTAGGTGATCGTCGAGGACTGGCTCACCGTCGTCGAACTCGTCGTGTCGAGGCTGCTGAGGGTGCTCTGCGGGATCGGCACCTGTTGACCGGAGGAGATATAGGCCTTCTTGTTGTTCGCCGTATAGACGGAGGGGCGGGAGAGAACCGTGAAGCGCCCCGTACTCTCCAGGGCCTGGACGTAGTAATTGAGGACGTGCCCGAGGCTGCCGTAGAGCGTCAATCCGCTGAGGAAGCCGAAGGAACCGGGGCTGCTCAGATTCCTCGGATCGGAAAAGGAACTGAAGGCGGTGCCGTTCGACGACGAGGTGGCGACGCCGTTTTTGCCGGAGTAGTTCGCGTAGTTCTGGAGGATGTTCACGCTGAGCTCGGAATCGTTCGAGAGCGTCATCTTCCCGATGACCGTGGCGAGGTAGAGCTGCTGCGGGCGGACGTCGAGCTTGTCGAGGATGCTGGAGACCTTCGTGACGCTCTCCGGCGGCCCGATGACGGTGATCGAGTTGCTGTTGTTGTCGGCGATCAGGCGGGTGCTGCCGACGAGGATCGCCTCGGGGAGGACCGCCTCGGGATCGCCCGCGAGGACCTGGGAGAGGCCGCTGGCGGAGCTGGACGAGTTCGACGACGCGGTGCGGGACTGGGTAGAGGCGGCGCGGCTGAGGCTGGCCGCGCTGCTGATGGCGGCCGAGGCCGTCGTGGTGTCGTCCTTCGTCTCGGAGATCAGGTTCCCCAGGACGGGCAGGACGTCCATGGCCTTGATGTACTTCAGGGAGCGGGAGAAGGGCTCCATGACGTCGGCGGAGAGGTCGAAGTCCTCGACGAGGCGCTTCATCGTCGGGAAGTTGTAGGGTTCCGTGACGATCAGGATGCGGTTCGTCCGCACGTCGGGGACGAAGCGGGTGTTCGACGAGGCCAGCGGGTTCGCCGCCACCTTCGCCGCGGCCGACGACTGCGCGGCGCTCATCGCCTGGGCCATGGCGGCGATGAACTGGCCCGGGTTGCCTCCCCCGCCGGGCGGGACGGCCGCCGGCTGGTTTCCCCCGGCCGAGGCGGCCGCCTTCTGGCTGTCGAGGAGCTTGTTGATCGCGTCGGCGACCTTCTGCGCGTCGGCGCGGCGGAGCTGGACGAACTCGCTGACGATCTTCGTCGGCGGGATGTCGATGAGGTCCTTCAGCTTGAGGAGCTGCCGGATCGTGGCGCTGTCCTCGGTGATGACGATGGCGTGGGCCGTCGGGACGGGGACGATCGCCCCATAGGAGTGGAGCGTGGCCGAGGCCTGGAAGATGGCGGCGGCGTCGGACGGGGCGATGAATTCGAGCGGGACATAGAAGCTGACGACCTGGTCCCCCGTCGGCAGGTCGGCCAGCCGGGTGAGGAGCGGGATGCCCTCGGAGCGGGGATTCTTCCCGGCAATGTTGACGACCTTCAGCGTGTTGTTCGGCCCGGGAACGAAGGAATAGCCGTTGAGGAGGAGCGTGCTCTCGATCAGGCGGAGGGCCTCGGCGCGCGGGATCTTCTTCGAGGTGACGACGGTGAGATTCGGCCCCGCGAGGGTCGCGTCCCGGATCACGGTCTTCCCGCTCAGGCCCTCGTAGGCGGCGATGAGGTCGGTGGCCGGATTGTTCGGGAACTGGAGGGCGACCTTGTCGTCCTTGTCGGGGACGGGGACACCGGACGCGGCGCCGCTGCGCCCGCGCGGACCGCCGTCGCCGTCCGGGGAACGGGGAGCGTGGCTGGAGCCCCCGGGGGAAAACCCGGAGGCAGGGTCGGGGGCAGAGTCGGAGGTTGGACCGGGGGCTGAGCTTGCGCCGGAGCCTGGGCCTGAGCTTGAGCTTGAGCAAAAAGGCGCGGTGAAGCCGCGGCCAGGGCGAGGAGGAGAAGGAGCGGGAGGAGGAGGCGGATGTTCATTGCGGTGGGGGGGGAGGGAACGGTTCGGAATTGGGAACGGCGCCAGGCGCGGCCGCCGGGGTGGGAGTGGGGGCAGCCGGAGTGGGTGCGGAGCCCGCGCCCGGGCTGGGGCTGGGGCC
>CAISZB010000462.1 GCA_903889845.1 uncultured Verrucomicrobium sp.
AGGCCCCCTGAAGGAAGCGGTTGTTGTCGCCGACGAACTGGGTCGGCGTGTTGATCTCGTGGGCGATCCCGGCGGCGAGCTGGCCGATCGATTCCATCTTCTGGGCGTGCCGGAGCTGGATCTCCATCGCCTCCCGTTCCTTCTCCGCCTGCGTCCGGGCCAGGAACTGGCCCAGCGTGTCGGTCCATTCGCAGAGGTCCTCGATCAGAGCCCCGTCCGAGGAGAGCGTCTCGTGGGAATACATCTCGATCACTCCGGCGACTTTCTCCCCGACGAACAGGGGCAGGGCGAGGGCGGTGTGGAGGTTTCCCGCCGCGGAGAGGCGGGGGTCGCCGCCCGCCCAGGCGAGGTCGGAGAGCCACAGGGGCCGCTCCTCGTCCCAGATCCGCCCCGGGATGCCCTCCCCCTTGGCGAGGCCCTCCTGCGCCCCGATCCGGGCGAAGACGGCCAGATCGGTCTTTTCCCGCCTCCAATGGCCGCGCTGCTTGAGCCGGTCCCCGGCGGGGGTCACGGTCCAGAAGCCGGCGTAGTCCCACCCGGTCGCCTCGCCGAGGGCCTGGACGACGCCGGGGATCGCCTCCTCCAGGTGCTTCGCCCGGGCGAGGGCGTCGGACATCCGGCCCCGGGCGATGAGGCGGTGCTCCAGGAGTTTCTGCTCCGTGATGTCCTCGACGGTGCCGACGTAGCCGGTGTACTGCTCGTCCTCGCCCAGGGGGGCGGCCTGCATGCGGAGCCAGACGAGGCGCCGTCCCCGGTGGAGGCGGTGGACGCTCTTGAAGGGGCGGCGCTCCTTGTGGGAGGCGGCGTCGAAGGCGGTGGCGACCCGTTTCCGGTCCTCCTCGTGGATCGGCTCCAGGAGGCCGGAGCCGAAGAGCTGGTTCGTGCCGTAGATGTCCCGCAGGACCTGGTTCGAGTAGAGGCAGAGGCCGTTCCGGTCGGTGACGAAGATGCCGAGGGGGGAGGCGTCGCTCATCGCCTGGAGCTCCTCCTGCTTCGCGCGGAGGGAGTGTTCCGCGTTGCGCCGTTCGGCGACTTCCTTGCGGAGCTGCTCGGTCCGCCGGGCGACCTCCACTTCGATCCGCTCGTATTGGCTTCCGATCCGTTCCGCCATCGCGTTGAAGGAGGCGGCCAGGGCGGCGATCTCCGTCCCGTGATCGGTGCGGACGCGGATGTCCCAGCGGCCTTCGCGGAGGCTTTCGGCGGCCTGCTTCAGGTCGAGGATCGGCTGGAGGACCCGCTTCAGCAGGGCGGAGGCGAAGAGGAGGCTCACCCCCGCCGCGCCGACGAGGATGGCGATGGCGCCGAGTCGCAGGGTGGCGATCTCCTCGCTGTCGTCCTCCTCCTTCTCGACGGCGAGGACCCTCACGCTGTTGTTGGGAAGGAGGATGCCGCTGGCGAGCCAGGCCTCGCCGTGCGGATCGACGTAGCGGGTGTCCCCGTCGGGCTTGGTCCGGCTCAGCCACCGGAAGGCTTTCTCGTTGTCGGTGACGAAGGCGGGGGCGGCCAGGATGTGGCCGTCGGGGTCGAGGACGCAGAGGAAGCCGGTCTTGCCGAAGGTGACGGCGCCGATGCCGAGGCCGGGGCCGCCCTTCCAGGAATCGATCTGGGCGGCGATGTTTTTGACGGTGTTGCGGAGGATTTCCCCCCGTTCTTTCTGGTAGGCGGCGGTGACGGAGAGGTCGAGCCAAGCCCCGACGGCCAGGAGCGGCACGATCACGCCGATGGCGATCAGGACCAGGATCCGGCGCCGGAGGGAGAGGCCGAGGAGCCAATGCTGCGAGAGAAGCCAAAGGTAGGCCCGGTCGGCGAGGGAAGCGGGTGGATCGGGGGGAGGGGGTGTGGCAGTCACGGAGGAGGGGGATCGTTTGGGAAGGTCCCGGGGCCCCCCGGCGCCCGGTCTGTTCCCTTTATTTGATGGAGGTGCTCAGCCTTCGACGAGGACGGGTTCGATCAGGCGCTGGAGGCGGGAGAAGTTGCCGATCCGTTCCAGGATGACGGGGGTGACCTCGCTGCCCGCGGCGACGACGACGAGGCCATCCGGCGTCATGATGTTCGAGACGAGGCGCTGGCCGTTCTGGATCTGGGCGATGCGGACCTCGCGCCGGGGCGGCGCCCCTTCCGTTCCGGTGCCGCCGGAGAGGTCGGCCAGGCCCGCTCCGAGGGATTCCCGGAGGGCGGCGACGATCCGTCCGTCGTACCGCTCGCCGTCCTTCTGGAGGGCGATGAAGGCCTCGATCCGCCCGACGCCCCGCGCCTCGAGGGCGACGAGGGAGTCGAGGATGTGGAGGAGGCGGGACCCGTAGGGAATCGCCTCCCCGGCGAGGCCGTCGGCGGGGATGCCGGAGCCGTCGTAGTTCTTCCGCTGGTAGCGGACGATCTCGGCGACGGTCTCCATGCGCGGGATGTTGCCCAGGAGGTCGTGGCCGATGCCGGGGACGCGGGAGAGCATGTCCCGCTCCGCCTGGGTCAGGATGCCGCCCTTGCGGGCCTTTTCCGAGACGGAGGCGGGGATCGTCACGGAGCCGAGCTGGCTCAGGAGGGCGGCGATCTCCAGCGCCCAGCCGTCGGCGACGCGGTGGCTCTTCAGGAAGAGGCGGACGTAGTCGCGCAGCCGCTGGCCGATGCCGAAGGACTGGGGCTCGACGAGGGCCAGGATGTCGGTCAATACCTTGACGCTTCCGGCCAGGGTGTCGTTGAGGAGTTGCCGTTCCGCGGTGATGAGGGCGTATTGGCGGAGGCCGTCCTCGATGGAGAGTTCGAGGGTCTCCGCCGGGCACGGCTTCGTGAGGAAGCGGTAGACGCTGCCGCGGTTGATCGCCTCGGTGGCGGTGGTTTGGTCGATGTTCCCGGTGAGCATCATCCGGACGGTCTCCGGGGCCTGTTCCCGGGCCTTCTCCAGGAACTCGACGCCGTTCATGCCGGGCATCCGCATGTCGGAGACGATGACGGCGTAGGGTTCCCCGCCCGTCAGCAGGGGGAGGGCCTCTTCCGGCCCGATCGCGGTGCCGACCTCGAATTTCTTCCGGTAGTTGCGGCGATGGGCGTCGAGGATGCCCTGGTCGTCGTCGACGAAGAGGACGCGGCGGTTGCTCATGGCGTGGCGGGGTGGGGGATCAGACCAGGTCCTTCCAGGTGGGGAGGCGGTCGAGGAGG
>CAISZB010000463.1 GCA_903889845.1 uncultured Verrucomicrobium sp.
CCCCGCTCACTGTCTCATTTTTCGACCGCCTTTTATAAGATTGGCAAACTCCGGTTTCTCGGAGTTCTGGGTGCCTGCCAGCATCTTAGAGAACTCTTCCGGGGTAAAGACCTCGATCTCCCCTCCCCGCTCGTTGGCGAGGGCCACAGCCTCGGCTTCCGTTGGCCCCTTGGCTAAGTAGCCCGATGCCCTCCCGAAGGAGAAAAGGCTACACACGGCGGTGCGGAAGTTGTTCCGGGTTCGAGCTGCAACCTTCAGCTTGCGAAGCCATGCGTCTATATCCGCCGTACGCACCTGTTTTAGATCGGTCTGGAAGTCCTCGGCAAAGCGGTTCAGGCGGGCGCGGCAATCCTGGATGTAGCGGACACTCCTCCCATCGGCCTCCTTCGCTGTCAGAAACTCCTTAACGACCTCTGTAACGCTCTTGGAGGGCAATTTGGCGTTATGATGCGAAACGTAGAACTTCACCGCATCCAGAAGAGAAATTCCGGCATCGATCTTCTTTGCCGCCGCATACTCGGACGCGGCATCGGATAGTGGCACCCCAATGGGTTTCAGTATGCGGACGGCGTGGATGTAGGAATCACGATCCGTACCGTTTAGGTGGAGAGCATCGGCCTTTCCTGAGTTCAGCCGATCCGCGATGATTTTGGCCTCTGCTTTTGCCTCACCCAAATTGGCAAACTGACGTAAACGGCGACGGCCCCCTTCATGGAAACTCACCGTAAAGCGGGACTTCCCCCTATCTACGGTCTGGTAGATTTTGACCGTGCTTGACCCTGCCTTGATGAGCATCGGCCATTCCTGCGATTTCCTTCCCTCCATACGTTACAAACGTTACACTCTCCCTTCATAACTTTGCAATTCGTTTCATTTCGAGAACCACACATGAACTGCCTTTGTAAGCCCATTAAATAAGGAACTAAGATGGTTTCAGCCCCATTTTAGATCAAATATAAAAACGGGTTCGAGCCCCGTTTGCTCCGGTCTTATCAAGACCGGGGCACCCTGAGTCATCCCAAGCCAAAGCGAGTCCAGACGACTCGTATCCAACAAGTTCCCAACGATCCGGGTTTGTCCACGGATCGTCATCCTGCGCCAGCTCAGGCCAGCCTTGGACGGGAATCGTAGTCCATTTTTTAGTCCCTTTTTCGGGGAGTTCTTCGGATTCACTCGGAGCGGTAGAACCCTCCCCGATCCACGGCAACGAATCGACCGCTTCAAAGAGCGGAAGCTGGGCCGTATCAGTGTAAACCATGTGCGTCAGCCGGGGATCGCTGTGCCGCATCAACTCCTGAACGACGCGAGGAGCGGCCTTCGTGTTCTGGAGCCACGTATCGTACGTCACCCGCAGCGAGTGGAAATCGGCATACCGCCCCTCCTCGTCCTGATAGGGAATCTCGGCCCGTTTCAGATCGTCCCGGAAATACTCGATCTTCGGCATTTTGCCTTTGAGGATGAAATCCCCTGCCCCGGCATCGGAGGGCTTCGCGGCCAGAATCTCGGCCAGGAGGGCCTTTTTAAGCGGAATACGGGCACTCTTGCGGTTCTTCGTCGTCGCGCCTCGGACCTCCAACCACGCTTTCCCGTCGTGCTGACGAACATCGCCCCATTGCAGTTGCCCCAACTCCCCTCGCCTCAGACCGGTATAGAGTGCGACGGAATAGGCCAAGGCATACCGCTTCGTTGTGGCAATGAGCTTCCTTGCCTCCTCCAGTGTCAACGCCCGCCGTTCCCGTTCCTTCCGGTTCTGGACTTTCTCGACGTGGCGAAGGGGATTCAGAACGAGCCTATCGGCCTTGATGAGCCAGTTGAAAAGGGCGCGGGCGGCAATGAGGTATTCGTTGGCCGTCTTGGACGAGCCGACATCCTCCCGCGCCCGCCACTTCATGAACGATTCCGGCGTTACGTCGGCCAGCCGGGTCCAACGGCATTCCTTCAGCAACCGCTCAAGGCGGAAGCGCGTCTGGTTGTAGTGCCGGGGATCACGGCCCGAAGCCGTCAAGTCGTCGATATATTCGGCCACCAACTCGGCCAAGGCCACCTTCGCAGTTTCGCGGAGAGCCTTCGGGGGTAGCATCCCGGCGGCTTCCTTCTCGGCCTCCGCCACCAAATCGGACAGTTTCGTTGGCTGGCGGCGCAACTCGGCCAGGGCGGCGGTCATCGGGTCGTCGTTGCGGTCGGGCAGG